>CAYTOE010000068.1:0-8703 GCA_964439255.1 uncultured Aquificales bacterium | reverse complement strand
CTATTGTCCTGTTTCTACACCCTGGTATATCTTCTCCTCTTATATAGCGGATAAGGTTTGAAAACTTATCTGACAATCCAAGACATGCACTTAAAGTTGATTCATTCCCAAGGAAACTCTGAAAAGAAGAAAGATTTGTGTCTGTAAACTCAACCATACTGTTTGTAGAGGAAACCGTATAAATTTTTCTTGTTCTCTGGTCTCTTCTTGCTAATTTTTCACCAACCTCAAATAAGTAGTTGATATCATCTAAAGACGTGTAAGTGTTTATTTTATCTCCTGGATTTCCATCAGGTTCAGGCTCAAAAACATCAATTTTCAACTTACCTGTTGAGTCAATAGAAAAGCTTATTATGTTATCATCTGTGTCAAGGGCTTTATTTTCATCAGTATCTTCCCTTATGTTCTGGGCATCGAAAGATAAGTAATACCAGTAACTGTAAAGGTAACCTATCCAGTTTGTTGTAAAATCTCCAAATTTTTTCTCAGGATAAAAAACAGACTGGGTTAGAATAGAGCCACTCTGGTTTCTCTGGGAAAGAGCTGCTACAGATGTTGAGGATGCTACTTTTTTCAGTATTTCGTTTATGGCATTTATAATGGCATTTTTTAAAGCATACCCATCTTCAGCAGCATAAGCTTTGCCTCCACCATTATCAGCTGTGTCTTTTAAAATCTGTCTTATACTTCCACCTGCAAACCCGACCGTGTATATAGTTAAAAACTGTTTACCATCTAAATCATCTCTTAAGTCTCTGTAATCGTTGTTTTCCTTATCCCAGTGTGCCCAGTAAGCTACATCATCAAGGTTATTATGACCATAAGCGTTTGGCTCTGTTGATGAGCAGTCACAATCTCTTGTAGCCTTTGATGTACAATCACTACATGTTTTTCCATCTCTATCATAATCAACTAAAAAGTCTGGAATCGCTGCATCTTTCCATGGATATCCGTCTGTAAATATGAGCACAAAGGATTTTGCACATCTGACTTTCTGGGAGTATTCAGGAAAATAAAATGGGTCTCTTTCCGGATGGGAAGAATCGGCTAAATTAAAATCATCTGAATCATAATAAGGTATTTCCTGTTTAAAGTACCTTATCACTTCCCATAGATTTTCCGCTATAGGTGTTGTTCCCCATACAAGAGGATAATGCTCCACAGCATCTACAATTTTTTTAAAGTCGGAACCTATATATCCCTCTACTACTCTGTAACCACCGTTGTCAGATGGATTTCTCACAAATGGATTTTTTGGAATGAAGAATCTAAGTGTACCACCATTTATAACATTTCCATTGTAAATATTACTTCTGTTTTTATCATACTTGTAGAAGGATATTCCCAGTCTAACTTTATCTTTTATCTGGTGTAATACACCTTCAGGCTTTTTATCAACAATAAGAGCTATATTAAACTCTATTGAGGTAATTGCTATATATCCGATTGTTTCATTTCCATGTCCTGTTTCTGTATCACAGGAAGGTTCTTCTTCCACTTTTACTTCTATAGAATCTTTGGTCAGGTTTCTGTATCTTAAAGAGGCTGTGTCCAGACCATTTGTTGTTTCCATATCAGCTAAAAAGTAATGAACAGGAGAAACGCTAAAAGATATTTTTTTAAAGCTATCGTTAACAAAAAAATCTTTATCAGCTTCTAAATAAGAAAAGTTATTAATTTTTACTTTTCCACTTTCTACAGCTATATAACTCACATCTTCAGCTGTATGACTTCCATTTTTTTCTTCTTCTTCAAGGGAAACTTTAAAACCTGAGGAGGAAACATTCTTAAGCCTTGTTGTTACAGGGTCGCTACCATTAAAAGAAGTAATGGATGTGAGTACAACTGGATCTAAGAGTGTCTGGGGAAAGTTAACTTTTTTCCAGCTTACATCAGATCCACCACCACAACCATTTTTAAATCTGTCTATATATTTACTGACGCTAATCTTGTTAGCTATTAAAGTTTTTCCATTTTTCAGATTATGAACTCCTTTTTCAACAACAATATAGGAAACATCTTCATCTACATGTTTTCCATCGTAGTATTTCCATTCCTGTATTTTTATCTGAAAAGAGTTGCTTGTTACATTTCTTATCCTGAGAATTGCAGCATCTGATCCGTTGTAAGAAATTGGCTTTGCTATTACAATGGGATTTGTATAGTTTCTTTTTAATTTAACTGTTTTCCATTTGTGGTTAAGGGATATTTTCCCAAATTCTCCAATAATATTTCCATCTTCATCCTCAATAAAATTATAGCGAACTATCAGTTTTTCATAAGGGTCATATTTGTTTTTAGGATTTCCTTTATCGGCGGGGCTTTCTATCTGGAAAACAGCAGAAGAGTTAAAAGGGGAGAAATTTTCTGAATTAACGTACTTTTTACAAAATGTATGATCTGAAGGTTCATTGTTACCTAAAATTTTCCACTCTTTCTTCCAGTCTCCGTCATAATCGTATCCATCTCTGTTCTCTACCTTTCCACCTACAAGAACCATTCTTGCTGCATCTATTCTTCTTGTTACTAACCAGTTAAGAAAGTTACCGCTCCAACAGTTTTCGTCAGTGGAAGGTTCACAATCTGACTCGACAAAAGCTCCTTTTACAGATGTATCAACATTTACATCGTAAGGTATTCCAGAATAGGCTGAAGTATCAACAGGTATATTTTTGTCATAAGTATAGTTCCTGTTACTGTCAAAAATACCGTAATAACTTTTATCCGGGTCAAAGTTCGTCATGTATTTTCCAGGGGAGCAGCTATACCGCCATGATTTACCTGTTTGCTCATACATAGGTTCTTTCATGCTACCTGAGTTATCAAGCATAATAAGAACATTTGGTGATATTGATGTAGTTAAGAAAGGTGGTGCTACACAGTAACTGTTTTCCCCCCTTGAATAAAAAAACAACAGCGAAAAAGCTATTAAGATAGATAAATATCTGTACATTTTTTCTCCTCTCCCCATGAGGGGATTATGCTACTTTATTAAAATTTTTAAACAAAACAAATAAATAAATCGTGAAAGTTATGTATAAATAATGTGAGAATTAACAATCTTTCTTGATTTTCGGAAATTTTAATCGAAATTTTAAATTTTAAGGAATAATTTTTTTCAAAATACTCATTATTTTTTCTACAATCTTTTTAAGAAGAGATTTGTCAACTTTTTGTTCTTCTAACCTTTCTTTAACGTACTCTTCACCTTTTTTTCTTTTAAGGTCTTCTGCTATTTCTGTAAATACCTCAAGTGGATTAAAAGGTTTTTTCATTACAGCTGTAGCTTTCATATGTTTAAAAAAGGCTTCTTCATCTTCTGTAAGTTCTTTTGCAAGTATTACAAAAGGTATTTCTTCTATATCTTCTCTTCTTCTCATAAATGAAAGTATTTCCCAGGTAGGTTGTCCACCTACCCTTACCTCAGCTATGATTCCATCAATATCTTTGTTGTTCAGTATAACCTCTTTTGCAGAGTTTATATTATCCACCTGTATTATTTCAGAGTTACTAAACTGGGCAATTTCTCTTAACACGTTGTAAGTGTCTTTATCTTCGTCAATAAGAAGAATCTTCATTTTTATACCTTATACAAATTTGATTTCTGGGAGTTTTTTGATGAATCCTTTTTCGTACGCCTCTTTTAAAAAGAGTTCTATAGCCTTTCTTCCCCTTTCTCCATAATCAACAGTTAAATCATTAACATACATACCTATAAACTTATCGGCTTTTTCTTCTGTCATTCCTCTTGCATATTTTAAGGCGTATTCAACAGCTTCTTTTCTATGTTCCAATGAGTATTTTATGCTTTCTCTCAGTATATCTGAAATTTCTTTCATTACTTCTTCACCGAGGTCTTTTCTTATAACATTTCCTCCAAGGGGTAAAGGTAATCCACCAGTTCTTTCGTACCACCATTTACCTAAATCAACAATACAAACCAGACCTTCATCTTTATATGTTAGCTGACCTTCGTGTATTATAAGACCAGCATCTACTTTCCCCTCTTTTACAGCCGGGATAATCTCATCAAAATTCATAACAATATAATTAAAATCATCGGTATCTAAGAAAAGTTCTAAAGCTAAAAAAGCAGATGTAAGTTTGCCCGGTACAGCTATTTTTTTATTTTTCAGTTCATCTATAGGAAACTCCTCTTTTGCTACAACCATTGGGCCATAGTTATCACCCATACTTGCTCCACTTGATAAAAGAGCATATTTGTCTGCAACGTAAGGAAATGCATGTATTGATATAGCGCTAACTTCATAAACACCTTCTAAGGCTTTTTGGTTCAGTGTTTCTATATCAGATAAAACATCAACAAATTTATAGCCCTTTGTATCTATTTTATTCTGATTGATTGCGTAAAACATAAATGCGTCATCAGAATCTGGGCTGTGTGCCACATGAATTGTCATTTTTTCTTCTTTCACAGTCATATCTTTCTCCATTGTAAAAATTTTTTACACTTACTTTATTAACATAAACATTTTATAACAAGTTTATGCTCTTTCCAAAGTTCTCAAAATCTGGATATATCCTACCTTTTATAGTTAACTTTCTTCTCAAAAAAGGATGTACAAAAGATATTTTATATGCGTGTAACATCTGTCTTTTAACATTTTTTGATACAGGGTTGGAAATTTTTTTGATTCCGTAAAGTTTGTCTCCCACTATTGGATAACCTATCGAGGAAAGATGAATCCTTATCTGGTGTTTTCTACCGGTTTTTATTTCAACCTCAAAAAGAGAAAAACCTT
This sequence comes from uncultured Aquificales bacterium, assembly GCA_964439255.1. GTDB lineage: Bacteria > Aquificota > Aquificia > Aquificales > Hydrogenothermaceae > JAADDV01. Next base: position 3,940 of record CAYTOE010000068.1, on the reverse strand, counting down.
TTTTCACCTTTAATGTTTTTATCGTGCTTTTAGCATACTTTTTTTCAACAGGTTTGTTTATCACCTTTTTCTTAAAAGTAGCTTCGTTATAGCTTATAGCAAGATATACTTTTTCAACCTCTTTTTTCTGCCATAGCTGCTTGAACTTCTCAAAAACTTTTCTACTTTTTGCAAATAGCAAAACCCCTGATGTTTCCCTATCCAACCTGTGGATGGCTTTTATTTTATTGTCCTTTTTATACTTTCTCAGTATATCCTCTATAGAACCCTTTTTACCTTCTGACTCATAAAAAGGCGGTTTTTGAACAGCTACAATAAATTCATCTTCATAAATAATACTTTTATTGATATCCCATTTAGGAAGGGAAAAATCTACAACCTCAACTATATCTCCTTTTTCTAAAATATGGGAAGCTATCCAGACTCTTTTGTTATTTACAAATACATTCCTTGTATCTATTATCTCTTTTGCTTTGTTTTTTGAAATTCCAAGAACATTTGCCACAAATGTTTTCAGTTCAGATTTTTCTTTTACGAAAAATTTTTTCATTTTTCCTCTTTTTCTAATTTATCTAAGAAAGTAAAAATATAATCTTTTACTCTATCAAGCAATATAACACCATGTCCTGAACCTGAAACAAATATGGCTGTTCCCTTGTTAGTTATTTTCATAAGCCTGTTTACAGTTTTATTAGAACCTAAACTATCATTGTAAGAGGCTACATAAAGAACAGGGTTCATATAGGATGCAAGGGCTATCTGAACATTCTCTTTTCCAGGGATGTTTTCAGAACCTGGTGATATTGAAATTATGGCTTTTATATCCTGATTTGCAACAACAGGAATTATTGAAATTCCACCTAAAGAAGCTCCCATAAGAATAACATTCTCAGGGTCTATCTTCTCTTTTTCTATCAGATAATCAACCCAAAGGGTTATATCATCAGGTATTCTGTCAAATCTTACTTTTTTCCAGCTCTTTTTAAAGAAATTTATAAGGTCTAAAAGGGAATTGTACTCTATCTTAAAGACAATTTTGTTTTCTTTACCATTCTGAACAATAGATAGACCATGTCCCCTCAAATCAATTAAAAGTGTTGCATACCCCTTTTTCCTAACTTCTTTTGCAAATTTTGACCATATAACATGTGTTGTTCCAAACTGGTGAGCAAAAACTATAACAGGGTATTTGTCTTTTTTTATCTCCGGGTATTCTAAAAAACCAACAAGATTAAAGCCATCGTTGCTTTTTATTTTCAGCTCTTTAGCCATAGAAAAACCTACCATAAAAAAGGTCAATAAAAAAACTAATATCTTTTTCATAACTCCCCCCTACAAAATCGGTTCTTCTCTAACATACTTTTCAAGATGATTTGAGTAGTTTAAAAATTTTATATCAGATGGTATAGATTCGTACAGTCTCAAACATGAAATCCCTGTATTTGCATGCCTTAGACCCCATAAATGTTCAAGACCAAGACCTGTAGCTAAGCAGATTATTCCCTGTATCGAACCACCATGTCCCACAATAAGAATGTTTTTCTCTTTTATATTCTTTAAGAACTCAATAAAAGAGGATATTCTTTCTTTAAATTCCTCTATATCTTCCTGGGAAGGTAAAGGACATGCAACAGGGTTTTTTAACCAGTTGTGGAAATCTTCTATATGATTTTTGTATATATGGTCATAGGTAAGTCCTTCCCATTCTCCAAAATGCATTTCTCTTAATCTTTTATCAACCTCAACTTCTAATCCCAAAACATCTGCTATTATCTGGGCTGTTCTGTAAGCCCTTCTAAGGTCTGAAGTAAAAATCCTTTCTATAGGAAAGCTTTTTAGCTCTTCTGCTGCAAGCCTTGCCTGAACAACACCTTTCGGTGTAAGGTCTGTATCTATATGACCCTGTATTATTCTTTTGGCGTTGTATTCACTTTCTCCATGCCTGCAAAGGAAAATATTTTTTTCCACGGTTTCACCATTCAAAGTTTTAATAAAACAGGTATTTCTTTACAATCATTAAACTTTACACAATGTATACATTCTGTCCAGACTTTCTGTGGAAATTCTGATTTATCAGTGATTTTAAATCCCAACTTTTCAAAAAATCCCGGAACGTATGTAAGAGCAAAAACTTTTTCAACTCCTAACTCTTTAGCATCTTCTATACATTTTTTAACTAAAGCCTTACCTACTCCCTTACGTTGAAACTCCTCTAAAACAGCAAGAGACTTAATCTCTGCTAAATCTTCCCAGTAAATATGTAAGGATACAACCCCGACTATTTTCCCTTCTTCTTTATAAACAAAAAAATCTCTTATATGTTCATATATACTGTTCAAACTTCTTGGAAGAAGAATACCTTTTACAGCGTATTTTTGAAGTATTCCAAATATCTCTTTAGCATCTTTGACATTTGCTCTTTTTATCAACTACTCCCATCTCCTATGCGATTATTTGATTATACCAATCTTTATTTTGAAGAAAAGTGTATTTCTATATTTAATTTTTTTCCACCTCTGATAACTGTAATACTGCTTTTTTCAGGTGGTGATATCAGTAAAATTTTTAAATCCTCTATAGATTTTATAGCCTTACCATTAAAAGAAACAATTATATCCCCTTTTTTAATTCCTGATTTTTCAGCAACAGATGTTTTTATAACAGTATCAACCTTTAACCCTTTTTCTGTTTCCTCTATATACACACCTAACTTTTTAGAGGTAATCCCTTTAAACTCCTCTGGGAAAAGAAAGTAATCTCCCTTTCCTTTTTCAGCTTTTTCATCATTCAGGAGAATAACCTGTTTTAAATCTATCCTTCTTTTAACTCTATCGGGAATCCCATAACCAAAGGATAGATGCCCATTGCCAGCTAATACGATAAATGTTTTATTTGGATGCTTTTTCATATATTTTGAGATCGTTTCTGCCATTGTTTCATCCCATACAATCTGGGACTGGTAAAAATAATCAAAATTCTTTAAGTGTCCAGATGTGTGCATAGCATAAATTCTTGACAACAAATCCCTGTATTTTAGATTTGAAAAGTCCATGCTTTCAGGCAGATATTTTTTTTCCTCTTTTGATAAACCATCTAATCCTTTTTTTGCCACTTTATCAACTATATCAATACCTATATTCAGGGCTATAACAGGTATTTTTTTCTCTTTTGCAAATCTCAGTATAGGCTTGTAGTAATTGTAATCATACCTCCACTGTTTAAAGTATCTTGTCTTTTTCAACATATCATTCTCAGAGATTTTTCCATTTATATACATATCTAAAAATTTCTGGAACTTTCTATCAAACATTTCCATTCCAATAACTAAATCTTTTCCACTCTCATAAAGTCGCTTTATTATCTGGTACTGGATAGCATGGTGGGAAAACTTTGTATGCTGTTCACCTATATAGATAACATCTTTTGTCGATAAATCTTTTATAAGTTTATTAAAATCAGAAAGCCCTTTTACTGTCTCGACCAAAACAGGTTCTCTAAGTTGAATATTTATGCCTTTTTCTGAACTTTCCTTTTTTCTGTATAATGCTCTTCCTAACTTCACAAATGAATACTTCCCGTAGTGTCTTGATTTTCTCAGAATTTTTAAAAGCTGTCTCTTATTTTCTGCGTTCACAACAAAGATAAATTTTTTTTCCTGAAAAGGATTTTTATACCCTTTTATGTATGTTCCTTCTTCTTTTTCACTACCACCAAAAATCCTCTTAAGTACAGGATTTTTTCTCCCTAAAATGATTATATTTTTTCCTTTTAAGTCTGAGAATTTAAAATTGTCAGGGTAAATAACCTTTCCATCTAAAAACATATCTAAAACAGGAGAGTATAGTTTTTCAAAAGCTTTATCTGATATGATGACAGGATTTTTATCTCCAAAGAAGAAGTACAGAGCTGGAGGTATTTCTTTTTCTTCTAATTCCCTGAA
>CAYTOE010000067.1:0-8709 GCA_964439255.1 uncultured Aquificales bacterium | reverse complement strand
CTTGTTTTTTAAATACTCCTTTATATCCTCTAGAAAGTTCGTTTCAATCCATCCCGTAGGAAGGATATTTATAATATCGTCAAAAGAGCCATAGAGGGGGTAATTACCTGTTTGGTTATTTCTATCTTCAAAAGTGATGATTTCAATATTATCTATTTTAAATTGCAATGTGCTATAATCAAAGCAATAAATTTAAATTTGAGTTAATACTTGAAAATGTTAGTTACTGAAAATTCAAATATTCTTGATGATGTTATAAAGATAGCCAAAATGGCAGGTGAGATAATTTTAGATATTTACAATTCAAATTTTAATATTTCTTATAAGAAAAATAATTCACCTGTTACTACGGCTGATAGAAAAGCTAATGAATTTATAAAAAAGAAGCTTCTGACTATATTGGATATACCAGTTTTAAGTGAAGAAGAACAATATATTCCTTTTTTAGAGAGAAAAAACTGGGAACTTTTTTGGTTAATAGATCCTCTTGATGGTACCAAGGAATTTATTAATGGTGAAAAAGATTTTACTGTTAATATAGCTTTAATTTATAAAAATTCCCCTATATTAGGTGTAGTTTATGCTCCTGCACTTGATTTATTATATTATGGAGGTAAAAATATAGGATCATTTAAAATTGATCAGAAAAAAAAATCTAAATTATGTGTTTCTAATATGGAAAAAAAACAAAACAGTATGAAGAAATTAAGTGTAGTAACAAGCAAATCTCATTTAAATTTGGAAACTAAAAATTTTATTGAAATTTTAAAAATGTATTATAATGAAGTTCAAACTGTTTCTATAGGCTCTTCTTTAAAGTTTTGTCTTATTGCTGATGGCAAAGCTGATATTTATCCGAGACTTGCACCTACTATGGAGTGGGATACAGCTGCCGCTCATTCTATTTTAAAAGGTGTACAAGGGAAAATTGTAGAATATAGAAATGTTAATTCTTTAAATGATTTAAAATTTTTACCAGAATTGATTTATAATAAAAAAAATCTTTTGAATCCTCCTTTTTTAGCGTTTAAGAATGGAAAGTTTTGAGATTTTTATTGTTTTAACTGTTTTATTATTTTTACTAATATCGCTTTATGCAGATATTTTTCATCCAATTTCTGCTTTTCTTATTTCCGTATCTATTTTAGTTTTGACCGGTATACTTCAACCTGAAGATGTACTAATAGGATTTTCTAATGAACATATAGCTGTAATTATACTCCTTTTAATTATAACCAAAATTATCCAAAAAACTGGAGTAATAAATTATTATTTTTCAAAAATTTTTTTAGAAAATGATAACTACAATAAATTTTTATCTAAATTATTTTTATCTGTTTCCAGTATGTCCGCTTTCTTTAACAATACTCCAATAGTTGCGATGTTAATTCCTTATGTTTCTGACTGGGCACGAAAGAAAAATATTCCACCATCAAAATTACTTATACCTTTATCATATGCATCTATATTAGGGGGTACAATTACACTAATAGGAACTTCAACGAATCTTATAGTTAATGGTTTTACAGTAGCTAATGGTTTACATCCTTTTGAAATGTTTGACTTTGCTTATGTTGGTATCCCAGCTACTTTATTTGGTTTTATTTATATTATTACCTTAGGAAGTAAAATGTTACCATCTAGAGAAGATATATTAGAGCAATTTTTACAAAAAAAAAGAGAATATATTATTGAAACTAAAATTAATATAGATTCTAAACTAATTGGTAAAACAGTAATAGAAGCAAACTTAAGAAATTTAAAAGGTTTATTTTTAGTTGAAATTATAAGGAATGGAAAAAGAATTACTCCTGTTTCACCAAATGAAATCTTGGAGGAAGAAGATATACTTCTTTTCGTAGGAGATACAAATGCTATATCTTATCTTTTAAATTCTGATATAGGCCTTTCTCTACCAGATTACTGTATTTTGAATGGTGGATTTTCTAATGTAGTTGAAGTATTCATTCCATATAATTCATCTCTTGTTAACAAAAGGGTTAAAGACACAGATTTTAGAGGAAAGTTTGATGCTGCAATTCTGGCTATACATAGAAATGGAGAAAAGTTAAGAGGAAAAATAGGAAATATAGTTTTAAAACCTGGAGATTTACTCTTATTACTTACTGGAAAGGATTTTTGGAAAAGAGCAGAAGATACTACAGATTTTTATATAATTTCGCAGCTTAAAAACTTTTCTAAATTGGATTTAAAAAAAGGAAACATTTTATTTTGGAGTTTTGTATTTGTAATATTCTTATCTGTCTTTGAAATAGTTTCACTATTTACAGGTCTTTTAGTTTTGATATCTATATTGATATTGTTAAAGATAATGCCGTATTCAGAGATAAAAAAAGGAATAGATTTAAACTTATTAGTAATAGCTGCGCTTTCTATTTCTATGGCTAAAGCAATAACAAAATCTGGAGTTGCTGATTTTTTAGCATTTTCTATAAATAGTATATTCTCACCACTGGGTGTGTTAGGTGGTCTTATAGGTATATATCTTATAACTAACATACTTACTGAGTTCATAACCAATATATCGGCTGCTTCTATCTCTTTTCCTATAGCGTTGTCTTTAGCAAATTATTACACTGTCGAACCCTATCCATTTATTCTTGCCGTTGCTTATGCTGCTTCAGCAAGTTTTGTTACTCCAATAGGGTACCAAACTAATCTTATGGTTTATGCTGCAGGTGGATACAAATTTAAAGATTTTATGAAAGTAGGTTTTCCATTATCTTTTGGTTATGCAATAATATGTATCTCTATTTTGTATCTAAAAAATTTTTAGGTGATGATGAATTGAGTCAAAAGTTTTTAGTTGTTTATAACGGAAAAATAAGAAAGGAAGATAGGCAAAAGCAGAAAGGTCATAAATCTGCAATACTCTGGTTTACAGGTTTGTCAGGTAGTGGGAAGTCAACTTTGGCCCATACTGTCGAAGAAAAACTTTATAATATGGGAGTTCATACATATGTTTTGGATGGAGATAACATAAGAAAAGGTCTAAATAAAGATTTAGGATTTTCTCCTGAGGATAGAAAGGAGAATATAAGAAGAATTGGAGAAGTGGCTAAGCTTTTTGTAGATGCAGGTTTAATAGTTTTAACTGCTTTCATATCTCCGTATAGGAAGGATAGAGAATTTGTAAGAGGTTTGGTGGAAAAGGGTGAGTTTATAGAAATATATGTGAAATGTCCCTTAAACGTTTGTGAAAGTAGAGATGTGAAAGGTTTATATAAGAAAGCTAGGCAGGGGTTAATAAAAGAGTTTACTGGTATTGATGCTCCATATGAAGAGCCTGAAAATCCAGAGATTGTTGTTGAAACGGACAAGGAAAGTATTCAAGAAAGTACTGATAAAATAATCAAATATTTGTTAGAAAAAAAGTATTTAAATATTTAAAAAGGGGTTTTTAATGTTAAAACCACATGGTGGTAAGCTAATAAATAAAATTGCAAATGATGAAGAAAAGAAAGAACTTTTAAAAAAGGTTAAGTATTTAAAAAAGTTGGTTATATCTGATAGGTATGTTAGCGATAGTGAAATGATTGCTAATGGTGGATTTTCTCCACTCAATGGTTTTATGACAAAGGAGGATGCAGAAGAGGTAATAAATAATCTACATTTAAAAAATGGGCTTTTGTGGTCTATACCTATTGTCTTGCCTGTTCCAGATGATATTTTTAATTCGTTTACAATAGGTGATGAAGTTGCTTTGTATGATAGGTACAATAGGCCGATAGCAATAATGGTTATAGAGGATAAGTTTAAATTAAATTTGGAAAATTATTGTAAAAATGTTTTTAAGACTAATGATTTAGAACATCCCGGTGTAAAGGTTGTAAAAAAACATGGTAATAATTTTATAGGTGGTGAAATTGTTAGATTGTTGAATAGACCTATTAGAGAGGGGGTAGATAATAAATACTATTTAGATCCTTCTGAAGTTAGAAAAAATATAGAACAGAGAGGTTGGGAGAAAATAGTCGCGTTTCAGACTAGAAATCCTATCCATAGAGCTCATGAATATATAATAAAAACTGCTCTAGAACCAATGGATGGTGTAATTATTCATCCTTTAGTTGGGGAAACTAAACCTGATGATATTCCTGCCAGCGTTAGAATGAAATGTTATGAAGTTTTAATTGAGAATTACTTTAATAAAGATAGGGTTCTTTTATCTGTTCTTCCTGCATCTATGCACTATGCGGGTCCGAGAGAAGCTATCCATCATATGCTTATCCGAAAAAATTATGGTGCTACACATATGATTATAGGTAGAGACCATGCGGGTGTTGGAAATTATTATGGAACTTATGAAGCCCAGGAATTTGTGGAACAGTTTGTAGATGAATTAGAAATACAACCTCTTAAATTTGAACATTCATTTTACTGTAAAAAATGTGAAAGTATGGCATCTTTAAAAACATGCCCTCATACAAAGGATTATCATATTCACTTAAGTGGAACAAAAGTTAGGGCTATGTTAAAAGAAGGAATGAAACCTCCAAAGGAATTTTCTAGACCTGAAGTTGCGGATATTTTAATAAAATGGGCTACTGGTAATTCAAAAATTTAACATAATCTCTCTGTTGTATCCTCAAAAGCCTCTCCTATTAATTTTAGCTGATTGAATGTAGCTTCTTTTAGTAAATCAACAGCTGTGTTTTTTTCTAATTTATCTAAATCTTTCAGTAAATCCACTAAAAACTCCAAATTTGCACTTTTTACAATTGAGTAAATTTTAACTGTATCTTTTCTTCCAAGTTTTCTTTCCCAGATGTATTGAAAACTCCAAAAAGGTCTTCTTGGTGTAAAATGGCTTCCAATCCACATATAAAAAAGAGTTATATTCGGAAATTCAACCTTAAATTTTGGAACTCTTAACTGATTATTACACACAATCTCAAACTCTGAAAAATTCCTAAACACAGTTAATTTCTTACCCCCCCCCAATGTTGATATTAATCGGTATTGAGTAAGCTATGAAAGGTTTTGGAACAAAAAAGTAATTGTTTAAAAAGTGAAAAGAATCTCCTGCTTTATAAAATGCAAAAATCTCACCGTCTGGCGATGGATTACCTTTTAAAACAACTTCATTATCCTCTCCAGAAAATCCTACCCCATGTTTATAATCATGATTAAGAAAGTCTGCAAAAGTTATCAATACAAACTTTTTATTTTTCTCAAGGTATCTTGCCATAAGCAACAGGTGTTTAATTTTTTTCTTTGGTATGTTTTTATAATCCATTAATAATGGATCAAATCCTAATCTCCTTAACTTTGATTTGACATTTACCGGTAAAAGATTCAACTCAATAAGGAATTTTCTCAACCACTCTATTCTTTCTTCAGAAAGAACAAAATCTAAATATTCTTTTATTGTTTCTTCTAACTCTTTAGGTCTATCTATTTTACTTTTAATACCATTAAAATCATCCTCTATAATAAGCTCATCTGCATAAACTAATATAGGAAAAGGGACTTTTAGATAGAATTTTTTTGTTTTGTCTATGGCAATGGCTTTAACAAAAACTTCATTTTCTAAAACAAAATCAATGTTATCAAATACAGCTCCGTATTTTGTGGCAATTTCCTTCCATTTGTCTATATTAAACTTCACCTTTAAAGCTCCACAATGTTTAATCTTTGCAGATTTTCCGCTTTTCTTCCTTTAAATAGAATATCTGCCACTTTTTCAAGCTCTTTTTTTTCTATTTCCTTACTTTTCTTTACTTCACCTTTAACAGTCAAATCTTTATTTATAGACTGTAAATACTCATAGCTTTTTTCCACACTTTTTGAAACTTCATACTCACAGGCAAACTTTAAAAGAACTGTCTCTAAAGGCGTTAAAAATACAGCTGCACCACCTACAATGTCAGACACTAAAAAGGTAGAATTTAGATTGTTAAATCCATTTTCTACAAGAGTATAATTTATACCTGTTAAACTGATTTTTCCTTCTAATTTATCTTTAACCTCTGTTATATCCTTTGCACCTTCTTTTACGCAAATAAAATACTCTCCAGAAGCTGCAAGTTTAAAAAATGCTTTTGCTGTAGAGTTTTTGTTTCCTTTAAAATCAGGATGTTCTGACAGTCTAATAGGATTGTCCCCTACATAGTAGAAAAACTCATAAATTGGAGCTGTCAGTGGGTGTCTATGTCCACCGGGTAAAAGTAGAACTTTTCTTATATTCTCTACTTTCTGTCTTGGTAGAAGATAAAAATTTTCTGCAATAAAATCGTAAAACTCCCCAGTTTCCCCTTCTTTGACCCACAAATCTTCATGAAAATCTACATTCAGTATTACATCAATAGTTGTTTCTTTTGCTTTTATATCTTTTGAAAACTTAGCAACTGTTGGTAGATGTGAAGGAAACAGGCTAATCTCTGGGTCGTTTAATGGTAGGTCTAACCTTCCTACAAAATCTATGTTTAAACTGCTTAAAGACTGGTAAACTTCATAAAAATATTTGGGACTAAAATCTTTTGAGAACTTATCTTTTTTGGGATTTTTTTCATCTAAATAGTTTAAAATGGCTTTCCTGACAGGTTCGTTGTTTAAAACAAATATAGATGGTCTTTCTGAAAAGATTTTTATCAGATTTTCAACTTCTTCTTTTGTTGGCGAAATGCTGTATAGATAATCTTTAAATGCGTAAACTGTAGAGTTTGCAGGGAGACTACTAAAGTTTAAGAATATGTAGCCACTTTCTTTTAAATTTTTCTCTAAAATATCTAAAATCTGTTCTTTTCGCTCTTTTGAAACATTACAAAAATCATCTGACACAAACACAATATCAAACTGTTTTTCTGGTTTTTCTTGTAATACATCCTCTGAATAAAAATTCCCATTTGGATATAACTCTTTTAAAACCTGTATATCTAAACTATCTTTTTCTCCAATTTTTAAATAATCAAATTTATTTTTATAATTAACTGGTTTAAAACCTTTAAATGCAGATAAAAAAGAAAAAATCGCAGGATTATTTTTTATGTTAAATCCTTTCAACCTAAACCTCATTTAGACAGGTATTGTATAACCTATTATACCAGAAGGTTTTACAACATCTTCGTATTTGCCTGTTTCGTATTCATCTATCTTTTTAAATCCTTCCTTTAAAATATCAATTGTAGGTTTTAAAAACTTCTCGTATCTTCTCCACTTTTCAACAGAAGATTTATAAATTCCCTGTCTTACCTGTTTTATACTTGCAGTTTTAACAGGTCTTTTAGTTTTGTAAAACTCTAACACCTTATCTTCCCAAGGAAGTCCGCAAAACTCCAATATTTCCCTTATAACCGTTTCAGGTTCTTCTGTTAATCTTTTGTAGTCCAAATCGTAAATTCTACCGGGGAATAACTTATGCCAATGTTCCATTATTGCTCTGTGGTCGTTTAGCATGTGTCCTATCCATTTCAGGTCAAAGGCGAATCCCATTGTTCCGTGTTTTGCTGCAAAATTTTGTTGATAGTTAGAAACAGCAACATCTAAATCATCCCTTACAAGATGTATGATTTTTGCATTAGGAAACATCAAAAGTATAAAGCCTACATAATCAAAGTTATGGGGTAGCTTGTCAACTATGTAAGGATGTTCTTTATCAAGCTGTGAAACTTTATCTAAATAATACTGCCCAGCAGCTTTCAGTAAAAATTCATCAAACTCTAAAAGAGCCTCTGGATACTCTATTGGTTTTTTCCCTTGCTGCTCAAAAACTTTTGGTATTAATGATACTATTTTAGGAACAAATCCAAGTTCACCAGCAGGATATACTAAAGAGTGTGTTCCAAGTATCTGTTCTGTTAATGTTGTTCCAGAGCGAGGCATTCCTAATACAAATATAGGTCTTTTGGAAGGGTGACCTTTGTCTTTCAGTTTTTCCACAAGCTCTGGAGTAAATACTTCCATAGATTTTTGCATTAAAATTCTGTGTTCCTTCCAGTCGTAAGAGATTGTTTCTTTTATAAGCTCGTTTGCTTTTATTAGAACCTCAAAAGCCTCATCATACTCTTTTTTCTTCTCTAAAACTTTATGTAAAACAAAACCTGCACTTGCTCTTGTTTCTTTTGGCATTGCTATGGAGTTTAAAAGGTTGTAAAGGGCTTCTATCTGTTCATCTGTGGCTTTATAATTTTCCATCTCAACTTGTTGTATAACAGCTGCAGGATTAATTGCCACAATTTGAGCTTGTATCTCTTTTGCTTCTTCTGTTTCTCCTATGGAAGTTAAAACATGTGTTAACTGTGATAGTATTCCAATGTGGGCAGGGAATTTTTCTTTTGCCTCTTTTAAAACCTTTGCAGCCTCAATTCCTTTGTTTCTTTCCATAAGTATTTTAGACTTTATTATGTAATACTGTGGATAGTTTTCTTTGTCTTCTATCTTTTCTAAATCTTCCTCTGCAGTGTCTATAAAGTTTGCATCAACTCTAAGTTCATTTAATTTAAACTGTAGCTCTTTTAAAAGCTCTTCTTTATTCTCTGTCTTTTCTTCATCTATCCAGTCTGTATTTTCAAGCCACTCTTTGAGCAGTGTTCCAGCTTTGAATGTGGCCCCTTCGTCTGTTAAAACTTCTAAGAGTAGCATTTTTAGTTTTATATCCCAAGGAAATTTTTCAACTGCTTCAAATAAAATAGACCTTGCCTCTGGGTATCTTCCTGCTATGTGTAGCACATTTCCAAGTTTTAAATA
>CAYTOE010000066.1:0-8717 GCA_964439255.1 uncultured Aquificales bacterium | reverse complement strand
AGGAGAGTCTAATGAACTGGATTACAAATCCTGACATTGAAAAATATATAGAGTCCTTATCAGTTATTGAAGATTCTGTTTTACTTGAGATGGAGCAGTTAGGACACAAAGAAAATTTTCCTATTGTTGACAGACTTGTTGGAAGATTTCTTTATATACTGACAAAAATGAAAAAGCCTTCTTTAATAGTGGAGCTTGGCTCAGGATTTGGCTATTCAGCTTACTGGTTTGCAAAGGCTCTTGATAAAGGGAAAGTTGTTCTTACTGATTATCAGGAGAAAAATATAAAAAGAGCAAAAGAGTTTTTTAAGAAAGGAGGTATAAAGGATAAAGCTGAATTTTATGTTGGTGATGCGGTTGAGATAGCAAAAAATTTTAAAAATATAGATATTCTTTTCCTTGACCTTGAAAAGACAAGGTATTTAGAGGCTGTTGAATCTTTAAAGGATAATCTTTCTGATGGAGCAGTTATAGTGGCTGATAATGTTTTGTGGCATGGAAATGTTGTGGATAAAAATCCTGATAAAAAAACTGTTGCTGTAAAACAGTTTAATGAATATATGTTTTCCAATTATTTTTCATCTATTATTCCCCTTAGAGATGGTGTCCTGATCTCTGTAAAGATTTAAAAACTGTTCCAATAAGGAAAAGAGTGTTCCATTTAGAACAGTTGAAAATTTTTTAAACATCTCTACAGACTGTATTCACAATTTTTTTATTAATGGCATTTATCTTGCTATTAATAAATATAGCCTGCTGCTGCTAAACCTGATACTTTAGGAGGAGTGGCCTCCTCCTTTTTATTTTAGCTCCCTTTCTTTACCTCTTAAAAGGATTTTCATAGGTGCTTTATCAAACTCAAGTAACAATCTGAGGTTATTTTCTATGAATCTTAAGTAGTGTTCCTTAAATCCTTCTGGATAATTGACAAACAGTAAAAATGCTGGTGGTTTACCTTCAAGCTGTGTTCCATAGTATATTTTTAGAGGTTTTCCCTGATATGTAGGTGGTTGTCTCAATTTTTGAATCTGCTGTAAAGCCCTGTTTAGCTGTCCTGTTCCTACCCTTTTCCATGCCTGATTGTAAACATCAACAATTTCCTTCAGAAGCTGTTTTATACCTTTTCTGTTTTTTGCAGATGTTAAAACAACAGGAGCATAGGAAATAAAGTAAAGTCTTTCTTTTACCTGTTTTTTTAAGCTGTTTATTACTTCTGATTTTGGTGGAACAGTGTCTATCTTGTTTATAACAAGTACAGCTGGTTTTGTGTGTTTCTGTATAAGATGGGCTATTTTTGTATCCTGCTCTGTAGCTCCAAACTGGGCATCTATCACATGTACTACAACATCTGCTTTTTTAATGGCCTCAAGGGTTCTTCCTACACTGAAAAATTCAAGTCCATAATCAACTTTTGATTTTTTCCTTAGACCTGCTGTATCAAGAAATAAAAATCTCTTTTCTTTCCACTGAAAAAGGGTGTCAACAACATCCCTTGTTGTTCCCGGTATATCAGAAACTACAGCTCTTTCTTCGCCTAAAATGGCATTCAGTAAAGATGATTTGCCTGCGTTTGGTTTTCCTACAATAGCTACTTTTATAACATCTTCCTTTTCTTTTTTCCTGTCTTTTATCTCCTCTTTTGCAGCTTCTTTTTCATAATCTGGTATATCATCAACTATAGCATCTAAAAGGTCTGCTGAACCATATTTTTGAATAGCTGAAACTGGGAAAACCTTCTCAAAACCAAGTTCATAAAACTCATAAGCGAGAGCTTCTTTTTCCGGGTTGTCTATCTTATTCACAGCTATATAAACAGGTTTTTCTGTTTTGTGGAGTATTTTGGCTATCTCTTTGTCAGCAGGAGTGAGACCTTCTTTTCCATCAACAACTAACACAAATGCATCGGACAGCTCAAGTTCTTTTTCAATCTGTTTTCTTATATAAGGTGCAAATCTGTCATCATCTCCTTCTATATATCCACCTGTATCAACAATTTCAAAATTTACGCCTCTCCATTCGGCTGTTGATACTATTCTATCCCTTGTAACACCGGGTATATCCTCAACTATAGCCTTTCTTTTTCCTATTATCCTGTTAAAAAGGGAAGACTTTCCTACGTTAGGTCTTCCTACAATTGCTACTCTGTACATCTTTTCCATCTCCTTTGAAATTTTCAAAAATTTTTATAAAATGAATAAGTCAAAATAACAAAAATAAAAGGGTTAAATAAATGCTAAACAAAAGAAAAACCGCAGGGGTTGTTTTTTCTTTATTACTATTTTCCTTTAATTCTTTCTCAAATACAACCGAGGGGATAGAATTTAAGCCTTCAAAAAATATTTTCAAGAAGGGTGAAGACGTCTGCTTTACATTGAAAAACAACTCTGGCAGGGATGTTTATCTTCCATCATCTGCTCCATGGGCTGTTTTTTCAGATAATGATTTTAACAAAGTTATATATTCACCTATTGCAACACAGGCTATAGAAAAACTTGAACCTTTCCAGTCAAAAAAGTGGTGCTGGAATCAGAAAACATTTGATAATGATGAGGTTACATCCGGAGACTACAAGATAAGAATTACTGTTTTTAAAAATGGAAAAAGGCTTTTTTTAAGCTCTGACATAAAGATAAAACCAAAATATACAGCTGAGAAAAAAGAGAAAAAAGATTAATTGAAAGGGCAGTTTTTACTTAATACAGTAGCTTTTTCTTTGGCAACCCTTGTTAGCCGTATTTTAGGGTATCTGAGAGATGCTACTGTAGCCTATGTTTTTGGTGCGAACCCCCTAACAGATGCATTTTTTGTGGCGTGGAGACTTCCAAATACCCTGAGACAGTTAATTGGTGAAGGAAGTTTTAATGCAGCTTTTATTCCTATATATACTGAAGAAGAGAAAAATTCAGAGAAGAGTGCACAAAAATATGCCTCTTCTCTATTTACTTATTACACTCTAATACTATCACTTTTAACTCTGTTTGTTGTTTTATTTGCTGATATTTTTGTAAAGGTTATAGCTCCAGGCTTTTCTCAAAAGGGAAATTTTGAAGAAACTGTTTCACTTGTCAGAGTTGTTTTTCCTTATCTTGTTCTTGTTGGTTGGGTATCTTTTTTTATGGCTCTTTTAAACACAAGAGATAGGTTTTTTATACCTGCCCTGACACCTGCCCTTTTAAACCTTTCTTTTATCTTTTTTGCTCTTTTATTTTCCTCAAAATATGGGATTTATGCTCTTGCCTATGGAGCTTTGTTTGGAGGTTTTTTACAGGTTATTATTCAGTTACCTCTCTTGAAGAAAGAAAATCTACTTTTAAAACCCTCTTTAAATATTCATCCTAAGATAACTGAAACAGTAAAAAGGCTTTTACCTGCTTTTGCATCCTTTGGGATAAGTCAGTTTGCATTTGTTATAGATACTGTTATAGCTTCATTTCTTGTTGGTGGTGCTATTTCATATCTTTATTACGGAAACAGGATATTTTTACTTCCGATGGGGCTTTTTGCTATTGGTTTAGGAAATGCTCTTCTCGTTTCTCTTTCCAAACATTTTTCTTCAAGGGATATAGATTCTTTTAACCATGATGTAAATATGGGGATAAAACTTTCATTTTTTATCTCTATTCCTGCTATGGTTGGTATGCTTGTTTTGGGAAAGGAAATTGTGGATGTTCTTCTTTTAAGGGGTGCTTTTACAGAAAAAGATGCTCTTTTAACATACTATGCTCTTGCTGGATATTCAGTTGGTCTTACAGGATATGCTTTAACAAGACCCTTTAAAAGTGCTTTTTTTGCCACAGGAGATACAAAAACTCCTCTTTACTCAACTATGTTTGGTCTTATTGTTGGTATTATTTTCGCAATTGTTTTTGGCTTTGTTTTAAGATGGGGAGTTTTTGGTCTTGCTCTTGCTTCTTCGATGGGTGGATGGGCAAACGCTCTTTACCTTTATTTTGTTTATCCCTTTGATTTAAGTAAAAGGGCTATACTGTTTTCTTTTTTTAAAGTGTTTTTTTCATCTTTTATTATGGCTTTATTTATTCTTGGATTAAAACTTTTTATATCTTCAGAGTTTTTCCTTATTGTTTTTGGAATTCCATCTGCTATATTTGTGTATTTTTTAATAAATTTTCTTTTAAAAGAGCAATCTATGATGTTCTTTTTAAGTATTTTTAAAAATAAGATTAAGAAGAGATAACTATGCTATAAATAGCCTTTCGCCTTTTTCTACTATATGTGCTTTTATACCTAACTTTTCTTTTAATAGCTTTCTAAAAACCTCCATTATTTCAGGTTCGCCGTGAACTATGAATACCTGTCTTTTGTCCTTAAATGCATTAATCCAGTCAAGGAGTACAGGTTGGTCTGCGTGGGATGAAAAACCGTTTATTGTGTATACTTTTGCTTTTACAGCGATTTCTTCACCGTATATTTTTACTTTTTTAGCTCCATCCACTATAGCTCTTCCAAGAGTTCCCCTTGCCTGATAACCTACAAATATTACGCTACACTCAGGTCTCCATAGATTGTGTTTTAGGTGGTGTTTTACTCTTCCCCCTGTACACATACCGCTTCCAGCAAGGATAATAGCTCCACTTTCTATGTTGTTTATTGTTTTTGATTCCTCAACTGTTGGTGTAAATCTTACCCATGGAAAGATAAATGGGTTTTTGCCTTCCTGAACCATTTTTCTTGTTGCTTTGTTGAAATACTCAGGAAACTGGAGGAATATCTTTGTTGCAGAAATCGCTAATGGACTATCTAAAAAAACCTGACATCTTGGTAGCTCTTTTCTATCATACAGATGTCTCAGTACATATAAAATCTCCTGAGCCCTTTCTAATGCAAATGTTGGAATGATTACGTTTCCTCCTCTGTTTAAAGCTTCATGTATAGCCTGTTTAAATTCTTCAATGGTTTCTTTTAGATTTTTATGTTTTCTGTTTCCGTACGTTGATTCTGTAAATATGTAATGTCCGTGGTTTTGAAACTCTAAAGGTTTAATTATTAACCTTTCTTTTAGACCTAAATCACCTGAAAATATCAGGGTTTTTGTTTCTTTCCCTGATTTTATATCTATCTGAACAAAAGCTGAACCCAGTATATGACCTGAGTTTTTAAATGTTACTGTTATATTTTCAGTTAAATGTAAAGGTTGATGGTACTCAAGCTGTATTTTGAAATATTCCATAGCTTCATAAACATCATCTTCATCAAACAAAGGAGGTTTTACCTTTTCAGGTTCTCCTCTTCTTAAAGCTTTTCTGTACTGAACCCTGTACTCTTCTTCCATTACCTTTGCTGCATCAAGAAGCATAATCCTTGCTATATTTCTTGTTGGGAGAGTTGAGATTATTTTTCCTCTAAAACCCTGTTTCACTAAAACAGGTATCCTTCCTATATGGTCTAAATGTGAATGGGTAACTATCAGGTAGTCTATATCTTTTGGATTAAAGCCAAATTTTTCGTAGTTTTTTTCTTCATCTTCTCCTTGAAAAATACCACAATCTATCAGTATTTTCAGTTTTCCAACATTTAGAAGATGACATGAACCTGTAACAGTTTTCGCAGCTCCAAAGGATTGGACATAAATTTCCATTTATGGCTCCTTCAGTGATGGTGATGCATGATACCCAATGCCCTTAATAAAACCCATATTCCTAATAAAATTACAATTACACCAGAAAAAGAAGCAAGGCGTTTTCTCAGTTTTGGGGATAAAATCTGAAACAGTTTGCTTGATAAAAGCATTGCTGGTACAGTTCCTAAACCAAATGAAGCCATTACTAACATACCTTTAAAAGGTGAACTCTCAAACATAGCCTGAAGTAAAAATGCATAAACAAGAGGGCAGGGTAAAAATCCGTTAAACATACCTAAAAAAAACGGATTTTGTCTGAATTTTGATAAGATTGAAGCTATTGTTTCAAAAATAAGGTCTAAACCTGGAACTCCTTTTTCTTTAATATTTCCAGTTATCTGAAGACCAAAAACAATCATTCCTATACCTAAAAAAAACGCAAGTCCTTTCTGAAATAGTTGAAACTCAATATTGTGAAAGAACATACCTGCATATCCTGCAATAAAACCTAAGAACATATATGAAAAAATTCTTCCAGCGTTGTAAAGAATGTTTCCTAAAAACCATGAACGATACTGGATTAAAGGTGGGATAAAACCACACATTCCTATACAGTGGTATGAACCTAAAAAGCCTGCTAAAGTGATTAATAAGTACTTTAACATCAAACACCCTGGTTAGTATTTATTAACCTAATATAGTAACAAAAGGGTATAAAAACAATACCACAGTTAAAGGTATATATTTTTAGCTTACAAGTTTTTTATACTCTTTGAATTTTATGATGGCCTTTTTGTTTCTTATATTCTGGTAAATATAGTGGAAATCTATAGCTTTTTTATAGGAACGTATAAGTGTTTCTATTAGCTGGCATACAGTTTCATCACCTGCAAGACATTCCTTCATCATATCTATAAGAAGATCTTCAAGAGAAATAACATTTATTATGTAGCCATCAACCTCAATCTGGTTAAATGTACCTGTTGGTATAAGTTCAAACTTTTTGCTTATCTCTACTACAATATCACCTTTTGTCCAGAAATCCCCCATCTGTTGATAACCAAGGTTTTTTAAAACTTTTTGTAGAAGCTTTAAATCTGGAAAGAGAAAAGAAATCATGTTTGCAGGGTACATACCCTGTGTGTAAACTGTAAGGGCAAATTTCCCAACAATGACAGGTTGAATGCGGGATTTTGCCCTTTCTATCTCTCTGTAGATTTCTTTGATGGCCTTAATCTGTGTATCTAACTGTGACATGATGACTCTCCCTTAAAAGATTTTTGAAAGATCTATTTTTTCTCCAAAAATTTCTAAAGTTTCATTTTTTTTGAATATTTTTATATCTTTGAAAATTTTTCCTGAAGGGTTTTTGTATATTTCAAGGAGATTGTCTCTTAGATTCACTATCCATACTTCTTTTGCATTTCCTTTTGCATAAACAGGAAGCTTTATTTCTTTATCATACTCAAGGGTTGTATCTGAAACCTCTATAATAAGAATAGAATCTTTTATCTTTGGTATATCATCTTTTTTGTAAATCTCTGATGGATAAATCACAATATCAGGATATAAAAGGTCTTTGTTGTTTCTTTTTATGGGATTTTGAGCCCAGATAACGAAATCTTTATTTAAACCTTTTTTAAATAAAATTTCGTAAAAAGTTCTTTCCAATTTCTCTAATGTCTTTGCATGTCTAAAACCTATAGGTGCCATCATAACTATTTCTCCATTTATGAGCTCTACTTTTTCATCTGGTTTGAAAACACCTGCTTCATACATTTTTTCAAGGTCTTTTATTGAAAATCTGTAAATCTTAGGCTTATTGATGGAATGTTTTTGAGAAGGGACTGTAAGGGACATTTTATTCCTCTGGGAGAGAGATTTTATTTTAAATATATGGCAGGGGAGTCTTCCCTGCCATACCAACTATTTTCTGATGGCACCGTAAGGGAGCTTAACAGGTTTTACATATTTTTCAACAAGTTCTTTTGTATTAAAAGCATTTAACTTTCCAAATAAAAACTCAAACTTTTTGTAGAGGGCATCTAAAATTTTGTTTTTATACTCTTCCTCTAATGTCCACCACTGGTATTTAAAAGGTCCAAATCCCTTTTTTCTTGTTTTGTATATGAACTGCTCTTCAGTCCATCCTTCCTTCCACTCATTTTTTAGATTTTCTTTTATCCAGCTGTATATCTCATTTTTAAAATCTTCAGGTATAAGGTCGTACATTATGTTTTGAAAACCTGTTGCAAGGTGTATTTCACAACAGTTATTTTCAGGGAATTTGTCGAATAGCTCATCTGGAAGTGTTGAAGCTCCATGTTGAACAGTTCCACCAAGTCCATATTTTTCCCTTGCAACCTTTCCAATATCTCTTAAAACATTAAAGTCAAGCTTTACTTCTGCTACTGTTCCATCTGGAAGAGGTATTCCTCCGTGTTCTGTTCCTGTTTGAACTGACATTTTTGATATACCTGACATCCCTTCTGGAATCTCTTCAAGATAACCTTCCATAAATGCCTCAAACTCATTGCGCTTGGCAATTGGAAGTTTATTTTCTATATAATCGGATATTAAATCCTCAAACTGATAACGGTTCATCGATATTTTTATCTCCTATCTTAATTCTTTTAACATTTCTTGCAATTGTAAACGAGCACGGTTAATCCGTGACTTTACTGTTCCAAGGGGAACTTCGACTATCTTACTAATTTCCTCATAAGAAAGTTCCTGGATATCTCGCAAAATTACTACCGTCCGAAAATGAAGGGGTAAGGACTGGATTGCTTTCTGAATTTGCCGTTCGGCAAATTGGCCCTGAACTATTTCTCCAGTATCTCGTTCAACAGCTGGTATTTGGTATTCCCAATCCTCTGAACCCATATCACTCAGGTTTGTAACTTTTCGACGCTTCTTTTTCCGTAATTCTGTCTTGGCCAGATTTCCAGCAATTGTATAGATCCATGTAGAAAATTTCGCAATATTACGATAATAATCTTTATGTGTATATAGCTTTATCAAAGTATCCTGAACTATATCTTCGGCGATTACTTCATCATTAACAAAACGATAAACGAATGACATCAGGCGGTCACGGTAGCGATTAACTAACTCCACATAGGCTTGTTCATCACCA
>CAYTOE010000065.1:0-8785 GCA_964439255.1 uncultured Aquificales bacterium | reverse complement strand
TGCAAGAAAAAGACTTATAAAAGCATTAAAGAAAAAAGGTCTTTTATAAGGGGTTGAGATGTCTGGGCTTTTAAAAAAGCTACAGGATGAAATGAAAGCCGCAATGAAAAGCGGCGATAAAGAAAGGCTTTCAACTATAAGAATGCTCATATCTGAGATAAAAAAGGTTCAGATAGACAAGAAAAAAGAACTTTCAAATGAAGAAATCATTCAGATTTTGCAGAGGTATGCAAAACAGAGGAAGGAATCTATCAAACAGTACACTGAAGCAGGTAGAGAGGATTTAGCCCAGAAAGAAGAAAGGGAGCTAAAAATAGTTCAGGAATTTTTACCTCAGCAGCTTTCAGAGGAAGAGATTGAAAAGATAGTTGAAGAGGCTATTTCTGAAACAGGGGCTTCCTCTATGAAAGATATGGGAAAAGTTATGAAAGTTGTTATGGAAAAAGTAAAAGGAAGAGCAGACGGAAGCCTTGTAAGCTCAATAGTAAAGAAAAAGTTAGGTAATGCTTGACCTTTTACTCTTTTTGTTTTTTCTTTACCTTCTGTTTCTTGGAACACATAGAGGATTTGTTGAAATACTTATAAAACTGACAGGAATAGGGGCTGGAGTTTTTCTCTCCCTTAGATTCGCCCCTTATATCTCTTTCTTTTTATCTAAGTATTTTCATCCAGATAAACTGGTACTTAACCTCTTATCCTTTCTAATTATATTTATCCCAGTTATAAGCCTAACAGTATTTATAAATATCTATGTCCAAAAACATATAAGGAAGAAAAAATTTTTCTCCGTAGCGGACAAGGTTTCTGGAGGATTTATAGCAACGGTTTTTTTTATTGTTTTTATCTTTCTTTTAATATCAGAATCAAAACATTCCTATCTCCTTCAGGAGATATTAAAATCTTCAGAGATTATTTCTTTCTTTAATAAACTGTTCTTCTAATTTCTCTTGGTATAATTTTCATTATTTCCTTTTTGGAGATGTCCTATGAAAAAGGTTAAAGTTATCATAGATGGTGTCCAGATAGAAGTTCCTGAAGGGACAACCGTTCTTGAAGCTGCAAAAAAGATAAATAAACTCATACCAACATTCTGCTATCACGATAAGCTTCCTATTTTTGGTGGATGTAGAATGTGCCTTGTCTGGGATAAAAAGTGGAACAGTTCTATTATAGCCTGTGGAACAAAAGTTTATGATGGTATGGAGATAGAGACTGAAAATGAAAATGTTTTAAAAGATAGACGCTTTATACTTGAGATGCTTTTCACAAGGCATCCCCTTGACTGTCCTATATGTGATAAAGCTGGAGAATGTGACCTTCAAAACTGGGGAACTTACTATGGACCTCAGACAAGACCTTATGAAGATATAACCCCTTTCGATAAAATCAGACCTGAAGAAGACTGGCAGAGTGATTACCTGGAATTTGTATCAAACAGATGTGTTTTATGCCTGAGATGTGTCAGTGTTTGCAGAAATATCAATGGCTCTGCAACCCTCTTTCAGGAAGAAAGGGGATTTGAAATACTTATATCCCCTGACAAAAAACCTATGGATACTGAAAGCTCCTGTGAGTTTTGTGGACTGTGCGTAGATATATGCCCTGTTGGTGCTATTTTGTTCAAACCTTTTAAATACAACACAAGACCATGGCTTTTAAAAGAAACTGTTTCTTACTGTGGAATGTGTTCCATGAACTGTCCTGTTTCTATAGACCATGATGGAAGAAAAATATACAGAATCCGTTCAACAGCTGACCTTCAAATCTGTGCAGGAGCATATTTAGGGTACGATATTCATGAAAAAAACAGACTCATCGGCGGAATGAAAAATGGAAATCAGATTAGTATAGAAGAGGCTGTAGAAGAGATAGCTAAAATAATAAATGAAAATCCAGAAAAAACAGCTATAGTTATATCCCCTTATTCCACAAATGAATCTATAGAAAAAGCCATAAAAATATCAGAAAAAACAGGTGCTTACCTGACTTCTACAGTTACAGTTGATACACTTCCCGCTCTTGAAGGCTTTGAAGCAGAAATCGGAAAGGAATATGTACCACCAACAGAAGAGGATATACTAAACAGTGAAAAAATACTTGTATTGGGAAATGATATCTCAAATGTAAACCCTGTTATTTCGTACTTTTTCCATAAGAATTACTTTGAAGGAAGAGAGATAGGAAAAAATAAAAAAATCTACTATATGGGAAATATTTTAGACAGATTGAGAAAATACAACCCTGCTTACAAACAGGTTTTAAATGAAGAACTTATAAAGAAAAAGATAGGTTCTTTTGTGAATATAGATGAAAATACTGTTATCGTTTACTCAACATCTTCTCTTAAAGGTGAAAAGGCGTACCTTTTTGGTAAAAAACTTGGAAGAATAGCAAAACAGACAAAAGCAAAAGTTTTAATACTGCCCCAGGAAAGGAATGCCTTTGGCTTGATTAACAGAGTTAAAAATCTTTACTACCTACCTGATATACTTAAGAAGATAGAAAAAAGAGATATAGAAAATCTTATCCTGATAGGAGAAGATATCGTTTACCATATTGAAGAAGAAAAGATGAAAGAGATTTTCCTATCTTTGAAAAACACAGCTGTTATAACACCGTTTAATGATGGCCTCGCCCTTTCTTCAAATTTGGCTGTAGGTTCTTCCCTGTGGTTTGAAGAAGATGGAACTGTTGAAGGCTTTAACGGTAAAAAAGAGCTAACTCCTTACAAAACTACTGTACAGGAAAAGGATATAATAGAAAAAATATTGGACAGGATTGAAATTTTTAATTTGAAAAATGAGGACTACAGCATAACCTATTATGACTATCCAGAATTTTTAAATAGATTTATTGAAATATGGGATTTCGGATACTTTTCATCCCGTTCAGATAACCTTAATAATATAAAAATGAAAAACCTTTTAAAGGAAGAAATTTTATCAGAGGAGGATTAAAATGGCTGAAAATATTGAAAACACATTAAAAAAGATGGCTGTTGTTCTTGATAAAGTTGTGAAAAAAGTTGATGAACTTGATAAAAGGGTTGCAAAGCTTGAAATGAAAACTCTTGCAGAGAAAGGTAAAGAAGAGATAAAAAATTCACAGCAACCACAGGGACAGACTCAACAGTCCGGTTTTGGTATGGGAGGTTTTGGAACAGGTTTTTTAAGCTCACTTCTTGGAAGCTTTGCCGGTATGAGCCTTTTTAACCTGCTTTTTAACCATGATGTATCACCCCATGAGTTTGCCCAGCAGGCTGGTTTATCTGAGGAAGATTTCAGCCAGCTTGAAGAAAAAATAGATAGCTTATCAGAGGAGATTTCTCAGATTGACCAGAAACTCGATGAGATAGACCAGAATATAGACAATCTCTCTGATGTTGAGCCTGATATAGGTTTTGCAGATTTTGAACCTGACGATACAGGATTTGATTTTGGTGGATTTGATGATATGGACATGATATAGGAGTGAAAGATGAATATAAAAATGGGTGTGGCAAAGGCTGGAATAAAACCTTCAGGTGATTATGATATTTTAGTTTTGAAGTTTAACCCTTCACCTTACTCTGTTGTCTTAACCCAGAACTCCCTTGCCGCAGCACCTGTAATATACGACAGAATGGTCAGGGAAATACAGGAAGAGATATCAGCTATAGTTGTAAACAGTGGAAATGCAAATGCAGCAACTGGAGAAAAGGGACTTGAGAATGCTGAGAAAATGGCAGAGTTAGTAGCAGATAGTTTTGATATAGAAAAAGAGGAAGTTCTTGTTTTCTCCACCGGAATAATAGGTGTTCAGCTCCCTATGGAGAAGGTTGAGAAAGGGGTAAAAGAAGCTTCAGAGAATCTTCAGGATTTTGATCTAGAACTTGCAGCAAAAGCGATATCAACAACAGACAGCTTTCCAAAGTACTACGAAACTGATGGAGAGATAGATGGTAAAACATTTAAGATAATAGGAATAGCAAAAGGGGCAGGCATGATTCATCCAAATATGGCAACAATGCTTGCCTATATCTTTACAGATGTGAAGATAGATAAAGATTTACTTGATAGAGCAACAAAACTTGTTGTTGAAAGAAGTTTTAACTCAATTGATGTTGATGGCTGCGAAAGTACAAATGATAGTTTCTTAGTTGTTGCAACGGGAGAATCCGAAGTTGAGATTAATGAAGATAACAAAACCTACTTTGCAAAAAAGCTTTTAGAAGTGGCTGTTGAGCTTGCAAAGATGATTGTTAAAGATGGAGAAGGAGCAACAAAACTTATACAGATAAACATACATCAGGCAAAAGATAAAAATGAAGCAAAATCTGTTGCTGAGGCTATAGCTCTTTCAAACCTTTTTAAAACAGCAATGTTTGGCAATGACCCAAACTGGGGAAGAATTTTATCTGCTGTGGGACAGCTCCATATTGATATTGATTTTTCCAATGTTAAGCTTTATATAGGTGATTATTTACTTTACAGTGGTGAACCTGTTGAATTTGATAGAAAAGGAGCAGAGGAATATTTGAAAAACAATAAGGAAGTAAAGATAGACATTTTTTTAGGTAGAGGTGAAAAAAACTGGACTTACTACACCTGCGATTTAACCTACAAGTATGTTGAAATAAATGCGGAATACACAACCTGATGGAAGTTTTAGATTACCATAAGCTTAAGATATTTAAGACAGTTGCAGATACAGGTAGTTTTTCTAAAACAGCAGAGCTTCTTTTTCTATCACAGCCTACTGTAACACTCCAGATAAAAAAAATAGAAAACTACCTTGGGGTTGTTCTTTTTAAAAGGGAAAAGAAAAAAGTTGTTTTAACTGAAGAGGGAAAAGTACTTTATAGATATGCTTCAAGGATAATAGAGGATTATCTTCTCCTTGAGGAAGGAATAACAAATCTTAAAGAAGGTCTTCAAAAAAGGTTAATAGTTGGAGCAAGCACAACAATAGGTGAGTTTTTACTGCCAGAGAAAATAGCCGAGTTTATAAAAGGAAAAGAGATATCTCTAAATCTTTTTATAGGAAACTCAAAAGAAATAGAAGAAGGAATTCTGTCAAAAAGTTTTTACATAGGTCTTATAGAAGATGAAATTAGCTCAACTAAATTTGAAAAAATCCCATTTTATTCAGATGAGATAGTGCTTATAGCTTCAAACAGAAAGAATATTCCTGACTTCTTAGAGTTAAAACAGTTGAAAAACTACAGGTTTATTTTCAGAGAGAAAGGTTCAGGTACAAGAAATATTGTAGAAAAATATCTTAAGGAAAAAGGGGTATCTATAACTCCTTCCTTAGAAATAAATAGTGGTAGAGCTATAGCAAAAATTGTTGAAAAAACAGACTACCTTGCGTTTGTTTCAAAATTAGTTGTTCAAAATGAGAAAAACATAAGGATAATTGGTGTTAAAGGACTCAGAATAAAGAGGGAGTTTTACATAATAACCCAGAAAAATATAAGACTTCCTAAACTTGAAAGGATATTTTTAAACTTCCTTCTTTCTAATCATCTTTAACAGCTTTTGGATAAGAACCTAATATTTTGAAAAATGGAGTTATGTTTTTAAGCTCTTCAAGGGCTTTTTTTACCTTCTCTTCCTGAACATGACCTTCAATATCCGTAAAAAAGATATAATCCCACGCCTCTTTTTTTGAAGGTCTCGACTCTATTTTTGTCATATTTATTCCATGTTTGTATAAAGGTTCAAGGGTTTTGTAAAGAGCTCCAACCTCATTTTTTAGGGAAAATATAAAGGTTGTTTTATCATTTTTTGATGGTGGTGGAATCTCTCTTCCTATAATGAGAAACCTTGTGTAGTTATGGATATGTCTGTCAATCTTCCTTTCTATAATGTGGAGTCCATAAATATCTGCTGCCGCTTCACTTGCTATAGCAACAGATTCATAGTCATCTTTTGCCATTTCTGCAGCCTTTGCAGTGCTTTCCACCTCTATCAGTTGTGCTCCAGGAAGATTTTCCTGAAGCCATTCTCTACATTCAGCTAAAGCGTGTCTGTGGGAATACACTCTTGTTATTTCATTCAGATTTGGGTTTATACCCATAAGATGGAGGGAAATCTCAAGTATAATTTCTCCTGTTATCTTTAAAGGGTAATCAACAAGCATATCAAGGGTGTAGTTTACAATTCCCTCTATAGTGTTTTCTACAGGAACAACACCAAAATCAGCCTTTTTTCTAACAATTTCCTCAAAAACATCTTTTATTGTCTGAACAGGTATATGTTCAACAGCCTGACCGAACTGCTTTATGCTTGCCTGATGGGTAAATGTAGCCCTTGGTCCTAAATAGGCAACCTTTATACTCTCTTCTGTTGAACGGCAAGCAGATATAATTTCTCTGAAAACAGGAATTATCGCATCTGTTGGAAAATCTTCACCAAACGTTTTGTTTATTTTTTTTAATCTATCAAAAATAGCCTTCTCTCTGCTTGGTACATAAACAGGAAGGTTATACTTCTTTTTTAAATGACCTACATCTTTCGCAAGCTTAGCTCTTTCATTAAGTAACTTTAAAATTTCTTCATCAATTTTATCTATCTTATTTCTAAGTTCTTCAAGTCTATCTCTGTAAGGCATATAAACATTATAACCTATATATGCTCAAAACCTTTTTCATAAATTTTATTTAGCTTACCATTTTCTTTTAAATAAAGACCCTTCCCTTTTTCAACAAAACCTATCTCAAAAACACCATCTATTTTTTCTTTTGATGTGAAAACAAGCTGGTAATCTTCACCACCGTAAAGGATATAGTCATAAGGGTTTTTACTGTATTTTTTGCAGAATCTTTCAAGTAAAGGGTGTACAGGAAGTTTATCCTTTTCAAGAATAATCTTTACTTTGCTTTGCTTCTCTATATGACCTATATCTCCTGCAAGGCCATCACTTATATCTATGCAGCTACTTGCATCTTTTGAAATGGTTTTTTGCAGGTCAACTCTTGCTTTTGGTCTTGTATGAAAAGATATAATCTCTTCTTCCCAGTCCTCATAACCCTGTTTGTTCATAAATAGAAGCTCAAGGCCAGCCCTTGAAAGTCCAGTGTGCCCTGAGAGATAAACGGTTTCTCCTTCTTTGGCTCCTGAACGGGAAACAAACCTTTCTGTTTCCCCTGTTATAAAAAGGTCAAGTACAATCCTGTCTGATTTTGATGTATTACCACCTACAATAGAAAAAGAGTAATAATCAAGAGCTTCTTTTATTCCAATGTATATTTTTTTTATATATTCCAGTTGAGTATTTTCTGGTACAGCTATTGATATTAAGCCCCATCTTGGGATACCTCCACAGGAAACTATATCGCTTACATTTACCGATATAAGCTTCCACCCTAAATCCTCTGGAAGTATTTTTTCTCTTAAAAAGTGAACATCTTCTATCTGTATATCAGATGAAAAAAGTATGAGTTTCCCATTTATATTTACACATGCACAATCATCACCAAATCCAACCACTACATCTTTATCTTTTATTGACAACAGCTCTGTAAGCCTGTCTATAAGAGAAAACTCCCCTAATTTTCTTATCTCCAAGTTACCACCTTTTATACAAGGGGGATGAAGTCTTCTTTTTCAGATTCGTAATAGTAAATTTCCCCTTGCTCTATCACATAATACCACCCATGTATTCTCAAACTTCCATTCTCAACCCTTTTTTTAACACCTGGATATGTGAGGAGATTCTCTAACTGTTTAACAATATTTAGTTTTTCTGTTATTTCAAAAAGTTTTCTCCCTTTTTCTGGAACCTGTTTTAGAGCTTCTTTTTTTACATCTTCTCCAAGTGTAAGCCATTTTTTAACATGGATAATTTCAACATCATCTGGAATGTCTTTGTACAGACTTTCACAGGCACCACAATGGGAATGACCACACACAATAATATCTGGTACATTCAAAACAGAGACAGCATACTCTATAGCTGCAGCAACACCGTGAAAATCGTTATCCGGTTTAAAAGGAGGTATCATATTTCCTATATTTCTTACAATAAATAAATCCCCTATATCTGAACCTGTTATCTTATCTGGATTTATCCTTGAATCAGAACAGGTAATAAACAGAGCTTTAGGGTGCTGCCCTTTTTCTATGAGGCTTTTATAAATCTCTTCGTACTCTTTAAATTTTATTTTCTTAAACTCCTTTACACCTTTTAAAAAAGGTATATTCATATTAATCTCCTTAAAGCCCCTCAAGAGGGGCTTTTTTTTAACCTTGAATGTTGAATTCCCTTAATGCTTCATTTAAAGAAACTTTTTTATCTGTAGATTCTTTTCTTTTTCCTATTATTAGAGCAACAGGTACTCCGTATTCTCCAGCTGGGAATTTCTTGTTCATAACCCCAGGAATTACTACGCTCCTTGCTGGAACTCTTCCTCTATACTCAACAGGTTCATCTCCAGAAACATCTATTATCCTTGTAGAACCTGTAATGACAACTCCTGCACCTAATACAGCTTCTTCTTCAATAACAGCCCCTTCAACAATGATACATCTTGAGCCTATAAAACAGTTATCTTCAACAATTACAGGTCTTGCATTAGGAGGCTCTAAAACACCACCTATTCCAACTCCACCTGAAAGATGAACATTTTTTCCTATCTGAGCACATGAACCAACTGTTGCCCATGTATCAACAAGTGTTCCGCTTCCAACATAGGCACCAATATTCACATAGGAAGGCATAAGTATAGCCCCTGATTCAATAAATGAACCATATCTTGCCGTTGCAGGTGGAACAACTCTGACTCCAGCCTCTTTCCAGTTCT
>CAYTOE010000064.1:0-8976 GCA_964439255.1 uncultured Aquificales bacterium | reverse complement strand
CTTTTTTAAAAGCCCAGACATCTCAACCCCTTATAAAAGACCTTTTTTCTTTAAAGCTTTTATAAGTCTTTTTCTTGCAGCTCTTTGTTTTCTTTTTCTTTTAACAGATGGTTTTTCATAAAATTCTCTTCTTTTCATTTCTGTTATAATTCCTTCTTTTTCACATATCTTTTTGAACCTTTTTAAAGCTTTTTCAAAGCTTTCTCCTTCTTGAACTTTAACAACTGCCATAAATATCAGTCCTCCTTCTATAAATTTTTCATTTTAATAGGATAATCATATATATGAACAAAGTCAATTTTAGCAATACTGAAACCTTGATTATTTTAGCATATCAGGAGAACAGTTTTTTTAATTTTGGTAATGGGTCTTCATCTGTGTATATCTTTATATGGGGAATTTTTTTGTTTGATAAAAATTGAGACAGTTTTCTGTCTATTTTTTTCAGATTTTCTATATACATGTTTACCATTTCTTTTCTGAGATATGGGATTTTTTTCTTTTCGTCAAAACTTTTAAGCTGATATCCTTTATATGGAGATGGATTTTCTTCATCCCTATCCCTCACTACAATAATAAAGATTTTATGTTTTAAAGAAAGTGAAAAAAGGTCAACAGGGTACACGAAGTCTCCTATGAGAACAAGAAGAGACCTTTTTCCCCTTGACAATATTTTTAACACTTCTGGTTTAAATGTTTTGTTTTTTAGGTTAAGACCTGAAATATAGTGAGTTGCTTCTTCAACAGAGACAGGTGAGTTTTTATGCTTAAAAAATTTTTCTAATGTATCGGTAATTATGAAGGTTTCAAGTTTATCCCTCTGAAAAATAGCTGCATATCCTAAAAGAGAGTATATTTCTATAGCCTTTTCTAATTTGTTTTTGAATAGAAATTCCTGATCTAAAAGGAGAGATATCTTTATATTCTGGCTTTTTACCTCTTCCCTTTCTATAACAAATGGCTTCCTTTCCCTCGCTGTTATAATCCAGCTTATTTTCCTGATATCATCCCCGTATGTGTACTCCCTTATATTTTTCAGGTCATCCTCTTCTCCAAAAACAAATGTTTTATGTAGCCCTTCAAGATGACTCAAAACCCTGTGCTTTGCTTTTATTGTTATCAATCTTGCCCTTTCTTTTATATTCATAATTTACCTCATGGCATAGGAACATTTTCAACAATCTGGTCTATTATTGTGTCTGTAGTTATTCCTTCTGCTTCTGCTTTGAAAGAAACTAAAAACCTGTGCCTAAAAACCTCTTTTATGTAAAGAAGTATGTCTGAAGGGCTCACATAATCCTTTCCATTCAGGAAAGCTACAGCCTTTGAAACTTTGTACAGGTTTATTGTTGCCCTTGGACTTAGCCCAAGTCTTATATACTCCGGGTTTATACCGTATTTTTCAGGTTCTCTTGTTGCCATAACGAGTTTTACTATGTACTCTTCAACCTCTTTATCTACATGAATATCTCTCAGGTACTCTTTTAAAGATACAATATCTTCTTTTTCAGCAACCTGAACAGGTTCCTCTATTTTTTCAAACTTCCCATTTCCAAATCCCTCTTTTTGGGCAACAAGCTTGAGAATTTTGTATTCATCTTCTTCTGATGGATATTCGACAACAACTTTCATTAAAAACCTATCAAGCTGGGCTTCTGGAAGGTTATACACCCCTTCTTCTTCTATTGGATTAAGTGTAGCCATAACGAGAAAAGGTGTATCAAGGGGAAATGTGTGTTCTCCTATTGTTATCTGTTTTTCCTGCATAGCTTCAAGTAGAGCTGACTGAACTTTAGCAGGTGCCCTGTTTATCTCATCAGCAAGAAGAAGATTTGTGAATATTGGTCCTTTTTTAACTCTGAACTCATCTTTTTCTATTATGTAGATTTCCCCTCCCAGTATATCTGATGGTATAAGGTCTGGTGTAAACTGTATTCTTTTAAAGTTAAGGTTAAGAACTTTTCCAAGGGTTTTTACAGCTGTTGTTTTTGCAACACCTGGAATTCCTTCTATAAGTATATGACCTTCTGTAAGAAGCCCTATTAAAAGGGCATCTATCATTTTTTCCTGCCCGATAATGGCTTTTTTTAGCTCTTTTTTTATACTTTTTAAAACGTCCATTTTTTCCACCTCTTTTTCAAAAATTTAAACTTTTATACTAAAAAGACATTAACATCTATCAAATTACCATGGGTTTTTTGTTCCAACTTCTGCCTGAGATTTTGGGTGTTTTTTTGGTTTTTCTTCTCTAACCTTTACAACTGTCCTTTTCTTTTCTGCTTCTCTGTTCATATTTACAATCATATTTGTGAAAAGGTACAGTTTCCTGATTTTTTTATCTTCTGGGAACATCTGGTAAATCTCTTTAAGAATAGAGTTTGCTTTTGTATATTTATGCTTTAAAACATAAATCAACGCTTTGTTGTATCTGACTCTTTTCACAATTTCAGGGTTTTTTGCTTTTATATCGTCAAGTATATTCAGGGCTTTTTTGTAAAATCCTGCTTTCATGAAGGAAACTGCAGCGTTTAGACGACTGTAGGTGTCTTTCTCTTCTAAAAACTCCTTTCCAGCTTTCTCGTATTTTCCTACAGCGTAAAATATATAACCTAAAAGTTCCCCTGAGTATGAGTAGTTAATTAAACTGAAAAACAGAGCTACACTTAATAAAACTCTCCTTGAGGCAAAGTACAGGAACACTACTAAAAGGGAAAAAGCAGAGATAAAAGGTGATATATCTATGTATTCAGGTATTTTTAGAACCTCTTTTTCTGTTTTTTTAGATATATCTTTTACAAATCGGCTTATTTTATTTATATCCCGGTTATTTTCTGTATAAAAAACAGATATACCCCCTGTGTAATCTGTTATCCTTTTCCAGTCTTTGTTTAGTTTTGAGATGGCGTTGTAAATAGGAACTGTTCCCCCTTTTTCTGTTCCTATTCCATAAAAAACAATACGGACTTTCATTTTTTTGATAAGCTGAAACAGCTTATTTATATCCTCGTCTCCACCATCTGAAACAACTATAATGATTCTTTCCTTTCCTGAGAGTGCTGAATTTGCAGTGCTTATACCTTCTATAAAGTTTGTACTTCCCTTCAGTGGGATGTTGGCATTTTTGATGTATGTAATCATTTTTTCTGTATTCTGATTTGGGAAAAAAAGTATCTCCCCTTTGTCTGAAAATATAGAAATTCCAATATTTTCCCCTTTTAATCTTTCTAATAGAACAGTTATCTTTTTCCTTGCTGCATTGAATCGAGATGGTTTTATATCCTTTACAGCCATTGAAAGGGAATGGTCTAATAAAATCATTATCTCTGTGTCCCTTTTATAGATTGTTTTGTACCCTTTTTTGATAACAGGTCTTCCTATTGAGAGGATTATGAGAAATGCTAAAAAGGAAAAAACAGCAAACTCCACCCTGTTTTTTCTCAACAGGAAAAATAACCCTAAAAAAGGGACTAAAATAATTAAAAACAGCCAGATTTCCTCATTTAAAAAAATCATATCTAACCTGCAAACCGTTTAATAATTGTTATAGCTATAAATAAAAAAACTAAAACTACAAGGTAGTATCTGATATAAACTCTTACATGAAATAGAAGTTTTAAGAAAAACCTTTTTCTTTTTGGAAGGTTTTTTATTTTCAGTAAAAAAATCTCCTTTACAAGATTATCAAAAAGTTTTTTATCAGCTATTTTTTCCCTGTATATAACATGTTCAACATCTTTAAGTCTTTTCCTTAGCTGATAAACATTCATAGCTATGTACCTGTATAACTTTTTGAAATCATGGATACTCCTTCCTTTCAAAGAAAGGAGAAACAGTACATCTGGATGGATTTGCTCCTTACCTTTTCTGTAGAGAAATCCTAATAACATAACAGAAGAAATTAAAAGCAGAGCTGTTATATGGTAAGCGTATCCTGATAAAAATGTGAGTACTTCTGAAAAAATAGACTTCCTTTCAAACTCTTCTGGAAAAAGGGCTTTAAACTTCTCTATATAAAATTCTGTTTTTTTGTCTTCTGGTAGTTTTATCCAGAAAGGCTCCTCTTTTTTTGTTTTCCTTTCTATGAGAATACCTTCTGTTTCCTTTTCCTCTATCTGCCTCTTATAAGGATTAAAAAATTTAAATTTAACTGGTTTAACCTCTAATTCATCCATATAAACAATTTTGTATTTTTCTACAGAGTAAACATCTTCAAGGTTGTTTTTAAAAGTGTAAGATATTTTTTTAGCTGAACCGTTTCTAACAGCGAGGGTGTGCCTTGGTAAAGAAGGGAATCCCTTTCCTTCTATCTTTATAGTAAGTGTGGCTATACCTCCTCTGTCTTCAAGTTCTGTTTTTATATTAAAATCACCTACATATACTGTATTTCTCGGAATAGGAACTATTAAAAATGTTTTTTCAGATTTTATCTTTATGTTTTTCTTTATAAGGTCTGTATTTATTGATATATCAAATGGTAAAAGTGATTTTCCTTCTTTTGTAAAAAATACAACATAATCATAAATAACCTTATCTTTCTCAATTTTTTTTCTGCTAAAGGAAACTACATTTTCTTCAGGGAAAATTTTAATGCCTTTAAGGAGCTTTTCTGGTGTGTTTATCGATTTGATAACAAATCTAATCTTTAAAGGCTCTTTTACATAAAATATTTCCTTATCTGGGTAAATAACATTTATATCTAACTTAAGGGTTTCATTTATCTCAACAACTCTGCCATAAGCATACACAGATATAAGCAAGAAAAAGAATATATACCTAAACACCAAATCTCTCCCTGTAGCTGTGAAAAATATTTTTAAGAAGGATAATAAAAACAAGGATAAGAGCTGCAACCTTTATCCATAAATCTAAAGGTTTTTCACTATCGTACCTGTACTCCTTAATAACAGAAGGCTCAAGTCTGTTAATCTCATCAAAAACATCTTTCAGGGCTTTTTCGTAGTTCTTTTTAACAAAAAACGCCTTACCTCCTGAACTTTCAGCCAATCTCTCAAGTTGTCTGAAAGCTATATCACTGCTTATACCTATAGTATATATTTTTGCTTTCACACTTCTATTAACAGCTATAACATCTTCAATACTGCTTTTACTGTTTATATCTTCACCATCTGAAAGAAGTATAACGATTTTATTTTTATAAACAGGGTTAAAAGTTTTTAAAGTTTCTATCAGGGCATCATACATGGAAGTTCCACCCATATCCACCATAGCAGGATAGATAGAAGGTAAAATTTTCAACAGATAACCTCTGTCAGATGTTAAAGGAGAAAGTTTAAAAGGCATGTTGTCAAAAACAACAAGTCCTATTCTGTCTTCCTTATCCCTTTTTAAAAGAAAGTCATTTATTATCTTTTTTGCGGTTTCCAATTTTTCATTTTCTTTCATAGAGTTACTCACATCAAGGCAGAGGATTATGTTGTAAACCTTTCTTTCCCCAAAAATATGCTCTATTTTGAAGGGATACATTGAAGCTATCGTCAGTAAAATAACAAGTAGAACCACCAAAAAAGGGATATATTTGACAATAAACCTCTTAGGTAGCCCAAATAGACTGATATGGGGAAAGTAAACTACTTTTCTACTTTTTATAAAAATAGAACACCAGACAACACAGAAAAGTGTAAATAAACCTAAAAGAGAAAAAAACCAGTATTTAAAAAGCATCTATTTCCTCTCTATCCATATAAGAAATTTTTTTATTAAACTTACCGTTTTTTTATCTAAGTCTTTTACCTCTTTTCTGTATTTGTACTTCTCAAGTCTTTTAAGAAGCTCTTTGTTGTATGGTGTTTCAAACCTCTGTATGAGAAATGTTATCCTGTAAGCTGTTTCCTTTGGGTTTTTAAAGTTTATTTCTATCTTTTCCTTCTTTTTGAGGGAAGGTATCTTTAGATGTTTAAATGGGAATTTGAAAAAAAGATAAACAAAAGCAAAAAATACAAATGGAAACAAAACAAAAGACAGTATGTAGAAATAATCAATCCATATTGGATATATATGAAAAATATCGATAATTTTCTTTTCCATAAAAATGAAATTATGTTTCAATAAAAAAGGTGGCAATGACAACCATCAACATAAAACTCAGCAACCTTCTAATATATAATATTTCATCCTAAATAAGATTTTGGGGAAAGAAAATGAGATATGAGATAACGAAAAGGTTTAAATTTGAAGCTGGACACAGGGTCTGGAAACAGAACCTTCTTTCTGGGAAAGGTGCAAAACTTATGGGAAAAGAGATACCACCCAATCCGTGTCTAAATATACATGGGCACAGTTACAAAGTGGAAGTTACAGTTGGCTCAGATACGCTTAATGAGCAGGAAATGGTTATAGACTTTTACCATATAAAAGCAGCTTTGAAAGACCTTATAGATAATCAGATAGACCACTCATTTATCATAGATAAAAACGACCCGCTTTATCCAACATTTAAAAAGGAATTTGGCTTTCTTAAGCTATTTGAAGTAGATTTCTGCCCTACAGCTGAGGCTATAGCAAGATTCCTTTATGAGTTTTTGGAAAATAAACTGAATGAAGCTGGTCTGTTAGAGGATATAAAGGTAGTTAGCGTCACAGTCTGGGAAACTGAAACTGGAAAAGCTACATACAAAGGGCTTTAATAAATGGAAATTTTGAATATAATATTTGTCTCTCTTGTGATGGTTGCTATGACTGTGCTTTATTTTGTAATTGGGTATAGATTTTTAAAAAGGAACAAGGGAAAAAAGGATGGCGATAATTAAACCTTATAAAGGTATTTATCCAAAGATTCATCCTACAGCTTTTGTTGCAGAAAACGCTGTCATTATTGGTGATGTTGAAATAGGAGAGGACTGTTCTATATGGTATAACGTTGTGATAAGGGGAGATGTAAATTACATAAAGATAGGAGATAGAACAAATATTCAGGATGGCACCATAATACATGTAACAAACAAAACACATCCTACAATAATAGGAAAGGAAGTTACTGTAGGTCATAAAGTTATGCTCCACGGATGTACCATAGAGGATAGATGTTTGATAGGGATGTCTGCTACAATAATGGATGGAGTGGTTGTGGGAAAAGAAAGTATCGTTGGTGCTGGTGCCCTTGTTCCACCAAATAAAAAAATAGAACCACGTTCATTATGGGTTGGCTCACCAGCGAAGTTTAAAAGAAATCTAAAAGAAGAAGAAATTAAGTGGCTTGAAAAATCTTACAAAAACTACATTGAATACAAAAATATTTATATAGAAGAGGAGAATAAATGACAAAAGCAGATATAGTAAACTGGATAATGGAAAACAAAAATATTAATCTTACAAAAAAAGAGATTACAGATGTTGTTAATGAGATTTTTAGTAAAATCTCAGAAGAACTTATCAATGGAGAGAACAATAAAAAAGTCCAGCTATCAGGTTTTGGAACGTTTGTCGTTAAGAAGAGGGCTGCAAAAATAGGAAGAAATCCAAGGACAAAAGAAGAAAAATTGATACCTGAAAGATTTGGTATATCTTTTAGAGTTGGAAAACATCTTAAAGAAGCATTAAACGGTTCAAAATCTAAAATCGGAGCGTAGCTCAGGCGGTAGAGCACTGGCATGGGGGGCCAGAGGTCGGCGGTTCGAGTCCGCTCGCTCCGACCATTTTATTATTATTCTTGTGGGGATTTTGAAGTACCTACCCTTTTGCTTCTTTCCATAGCCTGTTGTGATAGGTACTCTGTACCAAATTTTTGAAGGTTGTTGTACTCGATGTTAAAATTGTCAAAATGTCTTTCTTCATCTGATATAACACTTTCGAATAACTGCTTTGTACCTGCATCTCTTGCGTTTGTAGCTTCAACCGCAAAATCGTTGTACATATTTATAGCATCTTCTTCTGCTTTCATAGCCCACTTAAGCATCTCCTCAGGATCTCTTATATGTTCAACATCTCTTGCAGGTTTCATCTCTATCTCTCCATCTAAAAATAGAATTCTCTCTGCAAATCTTTCTGTATGAAGCATCTCATCAATAGCTGTTTTTTTAAAAATGGATGCAAGAAGGTCATAACCCATGTCATCAAGTACAAAATGGAAATACATATACTGGTGTATAGCTGTTAATTCCTCTGATATTGCTCTGTTCAAAAGTTCAATGGATTTTTCCCTGTTCATAATACTCCTCCTGGTTAAGTGATTTACCTTAATAGTAATGATTATCGATAAATAAGTCAACATCTATCAGAACGGGTTAATCTTCTAAAGAGTTCGGTAAACCTATTATCTTTTAAAAGTTCGTCTGCTATATCTTCTCCTAATTTTTCATAAGCTTCCCACTGGAGTTCATCAAAAAACTGGTCAGTTGTTGGTTCATGGGGAAAAGCAGGATGGTAATCTTTGTAATCTAAATAAGTAGGTTTATGGTTACAGGAGTTTTTTGAATGACTACTTTGCTTTCTGAAATTCCTCTCAGTTATAGATGCTTTTATATAGATAAGCCATCCTTTATCTCTTTTCTTTTCTCTTTTTTCATAGTTGTAAATAATTTCACCTATAACAAAATTTTTTTTGCTAAACCCATCTTTGACATCTGGTTTTATTATCTCTGCAGGGTCTTCTTTAAATGTGATTTTTGTATTAAGTTCATTTCTTGCCCTAAGTATAAGCTTTTTTAAATCTTTAAATTCATATTCTGGATCCATCCCTCCATCTATAACCAAAATAAGTTTACTTTTCCTTTTCAAAAGCTCAAATGCTCCTAAATTTTCAATATGACCACCATCCGAAAGATTTATTTTCAGTCTTTTTTCTGTAGATTTACCAGAAAGCTCCATAATGTTGTAATAAGGCCAGAAAACAACACCAATTTCTGAAAGCTTTAAAATTATTCTGTAAAAAAATTTTTTTAATTTTGATATATTTTTGTTTTCTATAATTTTATAGATGTATGGATTTAATCCCCAGTATCCTAATCTCAGATTCAGAAC
>CAYTOE010000063.1:0-9022 GCA_964439255.1 uncultured Aquificales bacterium | reverse complement strand
CATGCCCTTTGGGTTTTATATCTTCCTGGGTGAAATCCAATTCCTGTCCATCCGCTATTTTCATCTGCCATGAAACAATATCTATCCCAGATGTTATTTCTGTTACTGGATGTTCTACCTGTATCCTGCCATTCATCTCTATAAAGTAAAAATTCATATTTTTGTCAACAATAAACTCAACAGTTCCAGCTCCTGTAAAACCTACATGCTTTGCAAATCTTACAGCAGCTTCTCCCATTTTTTTTCTAACTTCATCTGTAATAAAAGGTGAAGGGGATTCTTCTAAGAGTTTTTGGTGTCTTCTCTGTATAGAACATTCCCTATCTCCAAGATAAACAACATTTCCAAACTCATCAGCTAAAATCTGGATTTCTATATGTTTTGGATTTTGAATGAACTTTTCTATATAAACTCTGCTATCGCCAAAGTTTGCCTCTGCTTCCCTCTGGGCAACAGGAAGAAGCCTTGCAAGCTCCTGTTCAGATTTGGCTACTCTCATTCCTCTTCCACCACCACCTGCAGCAGCTTTTATGAGAACCGGATATCCTATTTTCTTGGCTATTTCTAAAGCATCTTTCAGGTCTTCAACAGGTGGACTTCCAGGTATTATAGGAACATTTGCCTCTTCGGCAGCTCTCCTCGCAGCAGCTTTATCACCTGTTAATCTTATTGTTTCAGAATTTGGTCCTATAAATTTGATATTGCTCCTCTCACATATTTCAGCAAAGTTAGGATTTTCAGCTAAAAAACCATACCCGGGATAAACAGCATCAGCATAAGAAATCTCTATAGCTGATAAAATAGCCGGTATATTAAGATAACTTTTGTTTGATGGAGCATCTCCGATACAGATTGAGTAATCAGCTAAATCTTTGTGAAGAGAATCTTTATCCCCTTTTGAATAAATAGCTATGGATTCACCACCTAACTCTCTTATAGACCTTATAGCCCTTATTGCTATTTCTCCTCTATTTGCTATTAGTATCCTTTTTATATTTTTTAATTTTTCTGACAAACTCCTCTCCTTCATTGTAAAATAATTTTTCATTAGTATATTATTTTATAATACAAATGAAGCTCTCTTACGAAATAAAAAAGGAAAATATCTGGTTAAGTAAATGGAAAAAAGCCGTAGAAAACTAACGTTTCTTAGACTTATGGTATCCCACGGGATAGTACCCGTTGAAAAGGTAAGGAACAACCCCAATATAAAAGATAGGGATTTTACAGATGTTCTTATATATATTGTTACCAGTGGAATAGCCGATGAGTACAAGATAAAAGATTTCTTTGTCAATTTTCTTAATCTCACCCCTTACGACCCCAAAGAATATCAGATTCAGATAGACCCTGAAATAGTTAAAAATATATCTTACCAGTATATGAAAAAGAAAAAGTTTGTTCCTCTTTTTTATAAAGATGATGATACCCTTGCCGTTGCTGTTTTCAATCCAGTTGATAAAGAGATTCTTCAATATCTTAAGTTTTTAGGAATAAAAAATATAGAGCTTTTTGTGGCTTCCTATTCTGAGATAGAAAGGCTTTTAAAGGAAATAGCACCTATAGCCTCAGCTGAAGAAGTTTTAGAGAATATTGAGCTTGATGCACAGGTAGAAGAGGAATTAGCAGAAGAGGAAGAAGAGGATATAGAAGCAACTGTCTCCCATGCAAAGGAAGAACCGATAGTAAAAGCTTCAAGGCTTTTTATAGTAAATGCTGTTAGACAGGGGGCTTCAGATATTCATATTGAACCTTTTGAAAAAGAGGTAAGGGTTAGATACAGACTTGATGGAATTTTGAGAACAATTCAAAGACT
The DNA here is from genome assembly GCA_964439255.1 of uncultured Aquificales bacterium. Lineage (GTDB taxonomy): Bacteria > Aquificota > Aquificia > Aquificales > Hydrogenothermaceae > JAADDV01. The sequence goes on along the minus strand of CAYTOE010000063.1, from coordinate 7,206 downwards.
CCCTGTTACTATGAGAGATTCCCTTGTCGCAAGATACAAGATAATGGCGAATTTAGATATAGCAGAAAAAAGACTGCCTCAGGATGGAAGAATAAGAATAAAAATAGATGGAAAACCAATAGATTTAAGGGTTTCCACCGTCCCCACAATTTATGGGGAAAAGGTGGTTATGAGGATTCAGGATTCCCAGAGCTACCTCAATCTTAAGTTAGAAGATTTAGGTTTCGAATCTGATGATCTCGAGAAGGTTAGGAAAGCAATTTACAGTCCATGGGGTATGGTTCTTGTAACAGGTCCAACAGGGTCTGGTAAAACAACAACACTATACACAGCTTTAATGGAGAGAAATACAGAGGATGTGAATATATCAACAGCTGAAGACCCTGTTGAAGTTTCAATCCCAGGGATAAATCAGGTTCAGATAAAGGAACATATCGGACTTACTTTTGCTGAAGCTTTAAGGTCATTTTTAAGACAAGACCCTGATATTATCTTAGTTGGTGAGATTAGGGATAGGGAAACAGCAGAAATAGCTATAAAGGCTGCTCTTACAGGTCACCTTGTTTTTTCTACACTTCACACAAATGATGCTCCTTCATCTGTTACAAGGCTTGTGGATATAGGTGTAGAACATTTCCTGGTTGGAACAGCTGTGAATCTTGTTATTGCACAAAGGCTTGTAAGAAAACTGTGTGATAACTGTAAACTTCCAGCCAAATATCCTCCTGAGTTCTGGAAAGGTCTTGGTTTTACAGATGAAGATATAGAAAATGGCGTTTTTTATGTTCACAATCCTGATGGTTGTGAAAAATGTAATAGAACAGGTTATAAAGGAAGGATTGCTGTTCATGAAATTTTGGAGATAGATGATGATATAAGGAAGCTTGTTCTTTCAGGGGGAACAGCTACAGATATAAAAGAATTGGCTATAAAAAAAGGTATGAGACCTCTTTATCAAAGTGGTTTATTAAAAGTTAAAAAGGGAATAACCGATATAGCAGAAGTAGAGAGAGTTTTAATTAAATAGAGGTGTAATTGATGTTTAGTGCAGAAAAGGTAAACTTAGTCGATATCGCAAAATACGCTGTTAAGAAAGACTCTACAGATATCCATATAGTTGCAGGGGCACCACCGGCTATAAGAATAGATGGAAAAATAACATACCTTTCGGATGATTTTCCTGTTCTTTATCCAAAGGATACCCAGAGAATCATATACTCAATAATGAATGAAAAACAAAAAAGAGCTTTTGAAGAGAAAAATGAGGTTGATTTTTCCATAGGTATAAAAGAGATTGGAAGATTCAGGGTAAACGTTTTCAGACAGAGAGGTACAGTAGCAGCTGCTTTAAGGAGAATTCCTTATGAGATAAAACCTATGGAAGAGTTGGGTCTTATTCCCTCTGTTGAAAATTTATGTAAAAAAAGTATGGGTCTTGTGCTTGTAACAGGTCCAACAGGCTCTGGTAAAACAACAACCCTTGCATCGATGATAGATTACATTAATGCAAACTACCCTTATCATATCATAACTATTGAAGACCCTATTGAGTATCTATTTCCCCACAAGAAATCAATTATTGCCCAGAGAGAAATAGGTAGTGATACACAGGATTTTGCTACAGCTTTAAAGTATGCTTTAAGGGAAGACCCAGACGTTATCTTAGTAGGTGAGATGAGAGACCTTGAAACTATAAAAGCAGCTTTAACAGCTGCTGAAACAGGACACCTTGTTTTTGCAACACTCCATACAAATACAGCAATTCAAACAATAAACAGGATAATAAATGTTTTTCCTGAAAATGAACAGGAACAGGTAAGAACAGAACTTAGCTTTGTTCTCCAGGGAGTAATATCCCAAAGACTGCTTCCAAGAATAGGTGGTGGAAGAGTATTAATACATGAGGTTCTTATACCAACGACAGCTATTAGAAACCTGATAAGAGAAAACAAAATCCATCAGATTTACGGTCTCATGCAAACAGGACAGGCAGAAACAGGTATGCAAACGTTAAACCAGTCCTTAATTGATGCTGTAAGAAAAGGATTAATCCTTCCAGAAGATGCTCTGAAAGTATCTCCTGATCCTCAAGAACTAACAAGATTAATGAAAACAAGGGTTTAGGGGGATAATCTTTGCCTAAGTTTTTGTACACTGCAAGGGATAAACATGGTGTTTTAAGAAGAGATTCTATTATAGCACCTGACATTAATACAGCAAAGGCAGAACTTGTCAGACAGGGTTTTCAGGAGATAAAGCTTAAATTAGCCTCAGGTGGGGAGAAGCAGACATTTCTGAAAAACTTTTTTAAACCGCGGGTAAAAGAAAAAGATTTAGCCCTTTTTACGAGACAGCTTGGAGCTATGATTTCTGCAGGTATAAGTATAGCTGAGAGCCTTGAAATACTTGCAGAACAGCTTCCAAATAAAACCCTTGCATCAGCACTTGAAGATGTTAAAAATGAAGTGCTTGCAGGTGTATCTCTTGCAGAGGCTATGAAAAAGCACCCAAATGCTTTCCCTCCATTTTTAGTAAATCTGATTTCAGCGGCTGAAGAATCTGGAAAAATGGATGTTATACTTGAAAGAGCAACTGAGTACTATGAAAAAATAGCTGCTATTAAAAGAAAACTGGTAAGTGCTTCCTGGTATCCAATAACTGTAGTTATTGTTGCAACACTGATAGTTCTCGGTATACTGACATTTATTGTTCCAACTTTTGCAAAACTTTATGAAAGCTTTGGTTCAAGCTTACCTTTCCTTACCCAGATGATAATAAATATAAGTAATACATTAACTGAGAACTTTTTATACATATTTTTAGGAATTACAGGTATTTTTATTCTGAACATGTATTTCTATAGGACACCAGCAGGTAGAGAGTTTTACCACAGATTATTTTTGAAATTGCCTATTTTAGGTGAGATATTTTTGAAAGGAGCCATAGCAAAGTTTGCAAGGACGCTTGCTACTCTTATAAATGGTGGTGTGCCTATAACAAGAGCTCTTGATATAGCTGCTCTTGTAGCGGGAAATGTAGTTATAGAAAGAGCTATAAGAAAGGCAAGGGACGATGTTGAAAAGGGACAGGCTATATACAGGTCTCTTGATAAAGAGTTATTTCCTCCTATATTTATCGCCATGGTAAGGGTAGGTGAAAACACAGGTAGATTAGATGAGATGCTCGATACAACAGCAAATTTTTTTGAGGATGAAGTTGATAGAGCTGTAGATGGTATGCTTTCAATAATAGAGCCTCTTTTGATGGTTTTTATAGGCGGAATCATTGGTGTCGTTATACTTGCCCTTTATCTACCTATATTCAAAATGGGTGAACTTATCACAAGGTAATGTTAAAAAAAGTGGCTGTTGGGCTTAGTGGTGGTGTTGATTCCTCTGTATCGGCTTTGCTTCTTAAAGAAAAAGGATACGATGTTGTAGGAATAACCCTGAAACTCTCTTCTATAGAATGTTCAACAGATATACAGGTGTGTTGTTCAACTGAAGATATAAAAGATGCAAAAAGGGTTGCTTCTTTTTTAGGTATAGAGCATTACGTTGTAGATTGGGAAGAGATTTTTAAAGAAAAAGTGATAAAAACCTTTATTGAAGACCTGAAAGATGGAAAAACACCAAACCCATGTTCTATCTGTAATAGAGATGTAAAAACAGGTCTTTTAGCAAAGTATGTGAAGGCTGTTTTAGGTGCGGATTTTCTTGCAACAGGCCATTATATAAGAAAGTTAAAAAAACAGGATAGAGAGCTTATAGTTAGGGGAAAAGATACAAAAAAAGACCAGTCTTACTTTATGGCTCTTGTGGAAAAAGAGGTTATACCTCTGCTTTTATTTCCTCTTGGGGATTTAACAAAGGAAGAAACAAGGAAAATAGCTGAAAAGTATAAAATTCCTGTGTCTCAAAAGAAAGACAGTTTTGAAATATGTTTTACAGCTGGAAAAACCCCTGGAGAGTATGTTATTGAAAATAAAAGCTTTCCTATCGAAGAAGGAGATATTTTACATATATCAGGGAAAGTAATAGGAAAACATAAAGGGTTACCTTTTTATACAGTAGGGCAGAGAAGAGGTTTAGGTATAAGATGGAAACAGCCCCTTTATGTTTTAGAAAAAGTTCCTGAAAAAAACGCTCTTATTGTTGGAGAAAAAGATAACCTTTATACAGATAAAGTTTCTGTAAGAAGTTTTAACTTCCATCTTGAACCTGAAAAGTGGAACATAAAAAATATATATGTTCAGGGAAGATACAAACAAAAGCCTGTAAAGGTAAAAGATGTAAAGATAGAAAATGATAGAATCACTTTTACCTTTGACGAAAAACAACCAAAGTTTGCACCAGGTCAGATTTTAGCCGTATATGAAAGTAGCGATGTTTTACTCGGTGGAGGAATTATTACTTAGTTTCCTCTTGAAACCTGTGTAACTTTTCCTCACAAGAGCCCAACTTCTTACTCAGTTCCTCAATTTTTTCAATCATAAATTTCAGATTGTCATTGAACTGTTTTTCCCTTTCCAGGTACTGGAGATAAAGGTTTAAAGCGTCGGAAATAATCTGCGTTTCCTTTTTTTTGGTTATTTCCTTTAACTTTTCCAAAGTGGAAATTGTGCTCTCGGTAAACATGTAAGTCTTCTTTTTTCCCATAATTAATCCTTAAAATCTTATACTACATAATACAGTCAATTTTTTGATAAAACAATGCTTTATTTCATACTTGTTGTTTTCTGTATTTTTACGTATATTTAGAGAAAAGGATTTAGAGAAAACCCAAGGGGAGAGTGAATTGAAAATTCCAACGCAATTAAGGGATGAAATTCTAAAAAAACTTGAAACAATCCTTAAGTTCTTTGATTATTCTGATATTGACAGAAAAAATCTTAGATTTATCTTAGAGAAAATAGGAGAAATTCCAACAGATATTTTTACTGAGTTCTACAACCATCTTTTAAGCTTTGAAGAAACAAATAAGATTCTTGAAAATGCAGATATAAAACTTCTGAAGAAAAAACAAAAAAAGTACTTTGAAGATGTTTTAAAAGCAGAAATAGATATTGATTATATAAGAGAAAGGATAAAATTAGGAGTAGTCCATTATGAAAAAAATGTAAAGCTTGAGCATTATATAGGTTCTTATGCAAAGTATCTAACTCTTCTTGTTGAATATATATCAAACTACATAGAAGATAGAGAATTAAAATACAAACTACTTTCTCTTATAAAAGGCTTTCTTTTTGATATGTACATGGTTATTCAATCCTACTCTTATATAGACCAGGAGAAATACAGGAAGCTTTACAAAAGGTATGCTGAACTTTTTAACTCTATTAATGATGGAATTATTATTGTTGAAGTGGACAGTTTTAAAATAAAAAACATTAATAAAAAGATTGAGGAATGGCTTCTTTATAAAAAAGAAGATTTGATGGATAGGGATATATCTTCCATTTTTCTTGAAGAAACAAAAATAAAAAATATCCTTAGAGAGAGGTTTGAAAGATATCCTGTTCTGTACATGAAAAATAAAAGAGGGGAAATAATTCCTGTTGAACTTTCTCTAAGTTTTTCACTTAGTGAGGGGAAACTTTATGCGTTTGTAACTGTTAGAAATATAAAGTTTAGGCTGGAAGCTGAAAAACAGATAAACAGAATTTCAAAGCTTTACAGTGTTTTATCTGATGTAAATCAACTGATTACAAAAGTTAAAGATAAAGAAACATTGTTTAACAAAATAGGTGAGATACTTGTGGAAAAAGGAGAGTTTGACTCTGTTTTGTTTGTAAAGAAAGGAGAAGGTAGATATAAACCTTTTTCTTTTGCGACAAGAGAAGATATAAGTTTGGAAAAATTTTACAGGAAAAATGTTAACTATCTTGATGAGGTTTTTGAGGAAAAAAAGGTTATAAGAAAAGTTTCTGAAGATGGTGAGAGGATATTAATCCCTATTTTCAAAAAGAATGATGAACTTTTAAAAAATGGTGAAGAAATATTTGCTGTTATGATTATCTTTTCAAGGGATATAACTGTTTTTAAAGATGAAGAGATAAGACTTTTTGAAGAAATATCAGGGGATATAAGCTTTGCTATATCTTCCATAGAGAGAAATCAGAAAATCCACTTTCTTGAATATTTTGACATACTAACAAAACTTCCAAATAGAAGATACCTTTTTGATGAGATAGGTCGTCTGATAGAAGATAAAAATAGCCGTTTTGCATTATTAATTGTTGATATAAACAGGTTTAAGAATATAAATGAGACATTAGGATACTCAAGGGGAGACATACTTATCAAAGAATTTGCAAATAGGCTGAGAAACTGTTGTGAAAATGAAAATACTATTCTTGCCAGAGTTGGGGGAGATGAGTTTGGACTGATAATAAAAGATGTTTCCAAAAAAGAAGACATATTAGATGAAATTGAAAGAATAAAAGACACTGTAAGAGAACCATTTCTTATAGAAGACCAGAAAATATACATGTCTATAAATACAGGAGTGGCGTTTTATCCTCAGGATGGAAAAACAAAAGAAGAGCTGGTAGCAGCTGCAGAGGCAGCCCTTAAAGAAGCGAAAAAATCAGGGGTAAATACATTTGAGATTTACAGTCCTTTAATGAAAAAAGAAAACCTTGAGTTTCTTACACTGGAGAATGAACTCAGAAATGCCATAAAGAATGAAGAATTTAGACTTTTCTTCCAACCTGTTATTGAACTTAGAACAGGTAAAATTGTTGGAGCAGAAGCTCTATTGAGGTGGTTTAGCCCTAAAAGAGGTTTAGTATCTCCCTTAACATTTATACCAATTCTTGAAGAAACATCCCTTATACATGAGGTAGGTGATTTCATATTTTATGAAGCAGCAAAATATGCAAAAAAATGGGAAAAAACAGGTATATATATATCTGTTAATATATCACCATCACAGGTTGTTTTTGGGAATCTACTTGAGACCGTAATAAGGTCAATAGAATCATTTAACCTTGACCCTTCAAAATTAGTGGTGGAACTTACAGAGACTGTTCTTATGGAAAATTTAGATAAATCACGAGAAGAAATAGAGAGATTAAACAGATACGGAATAAAGATGTTTATAGATGATTTTGGAACAGGTTATTCATCTTTATCCTACCTGAAAAAACTCCCATTTTATGCTGTAAAAATTGACAGGTCTTTTATAAAAGATATACCAGAAAAT
>CAYTOE010000062.1:0-9127 GCA_964439255.1 uncultured Aquificales bacterium | reverse complement strand
CACTGGTGTCATGTGATGGAAAAAGAGAGCTTTGAAGATGAAGAGATAGCAAAGATACTTAATGAAAATTTTGTCCCTGTAAAAGTAGATAGAGAAGAAAGACCAGACATTGACAGTATATATATGAATGTTTGTATGATGATGACCGGTCATGGTGGATGGCCATTAACCGTTTTTTTAACACCAGAGAAAAAACCTTTTTACGCAGGTACATATTTCCCTAAAGAAAGCAGTTATACAAGGATAGGACTCAAAGACCTCCTTTTAAAGCTTTCCCTGATGTGGAAAGAAGATAGGGAAACTCTTCTAAATAGGTCCGAAGCTGTTATGAAACATCTTAAAGAGTATATCTCTTCCAAATCTGAAGAGGAACTTTCAGAAAGTATTCTTGAAATGGCTTATCAACGTTTTAAGGATACCTTTGACCCCTACTATGGAGGTTTTGGGCATAAACCTAAATTCCCTTCTCCTCACAATCTTTTGTTTTTACTCAGGTACTACAAAAAGACTGGAAAAGAAAATGCCCTTGCTATGGTTGAACACACATTAAAAAACATGAGGTTAGGTGGTATTTTTGACCATGTAGGTTTTGGTTTTCATAGATACTCAACAGATGAAAGATGGATACTTCCCCATTTTGAAAAAATGCTGTATGACCAGGCTATGCTTTCTATGGCTTATACAGAAACTTATCAGCTTACAAAAGATGAATTTTATAAAAATGTTGTTGAAGAAATACTTGAATATGTTAAAAGGGATATGACTTCAGAGGAAGGAGGTTTTTATTCAGCAGAAGATGCGGATAGCGAAGGGGAAGAAGGAAAGTTTTATATATGGTCTTATGATGAGCTAAAAGATACTTTAAAAGAGGATTTTCCTGTTATTGAAAAAGTTTTCAGCATAGAAAAAGAGGGGAATTTCAGAGAGGAAGCAACAGGGAAGATAACAGGAAAAAATATTTTGTATATGAAAAAAAGTTTAGACCAGTTATCGAAAGATTTAGGTATTTCAAAAAATGAACTAACAGATATTTTGGAGAGGTCAAGAAAAAAGCTATTTAAACTACGTGAAAAAAGAGTTCACCCGTTAAAAGACAAAAAAATTCTTACAGACTGGAATGGGTTGATGATAGCTGCTTTTGCCTCAGCAGCTCAAGTGTTTGATAGAGAAGAGTACACTTTAATAGCGAAAAAATCTGCAGATTTTATACTTTCGAAAATGAAAAATGAAAGAGGATTTTTACTTCACAGATATAAAGATGGAGAAGCAAAATACTACGGAAATCTGGAAGATTACTCATATATGGTGTGGGGATTAATAGAGCTTTATTATGCCTCTTTTGACATAAAGTATCTAAAAGAGGCTATAAATATGACAAATATAATGATTAAGCATTTCTGGGATGAAAAAGAAGGTGGATTCTTTATGACACCGGATTTTGGAGAAGCACTTATAGTAAGACCTAAAGAAAGTTACGATGGAGCAATTCCTTCTGGAAACTCTGTTTCTGCCTACAATCTACTTAGGCTTTTTAAAATAACAGGAGATAACAGGTACAGGGAGTACAGCATAAAAACAATCAGAGCCTTTTCTGAAAAGATAAAATCTATGCCAACAGCTTACTCAATGATGTTAATCGCTTTTGATTTTTATATAACCGGTGGTATTGATATTGTTATAACAGGCCTAAAAGAAAAAGCACAAAAATTTTTAAAAGAGATAAATAAAAGGTATTTACCGTATAAAACCGTTTTACTGAAAGAGAACAAAGAATTATCAGAGATAGCTCCTTATACAGAGCCTCTTCTTGTTGAACCATTCAGTGTAAATGTTTACGTATGTGAGAATTTCTCCTGCCGAATGCCTGTTAATACTGTTGAAGCCTTTAGTAACATTCTTGATTTGGAGAAATAAAACTATAAAATATAAGAAAAATTTTACAGGAGTAAGAGATGAAGATTATTGTTAATGGTGAAGAAAAGGTTTTTGATAAAAATGAAATAACCATAAAAGAACTTGTTGAACTGTTAGGAATAAAAGTTCCAAATTTTGCAGTTGCTGTTGGTATGGATGTTATACCAAAAAGTGAGTATGAAACTTTTAAAATAAAAGATGGAGACAGGGTAGAAATAGTAACTTTCGTAGGTGGAGGATAGAGTTTTAAGATTTTTTTTAAATTTTAACTATATATCAACATAAAATTTTCTTCATTTTCACACCCAAATCATCATCTAATCCTTGATTTTCTTGACTTTAATCAATGTTGCTTATCTGTCCAGGTCATAGATTTAAAACTAAAATACATTTGGAGGAATTAGTATGAAAAAATTCATTTTGAGTATTGCTGCGCTTGGAATAGCCTTTTTACCTTCAATGGCTGGTGATATAGAAAACCAGATAAAAAAATTGGAAAAAGAATATGGTTGTGTTGGTTGTCATGATATTGATAAGGTTGTGGCTGGACCTCCTTACAGGATTGTTGCTAAAGAGTACAAAGGAAAACCTAACGCAAAAGAAACCCTTGTAAAAAGTGTATTAGGTGGCTCAATGATGAAATGGCAATCAAAAGGTAAAAAATACGGAATAAAGATAAAAATGGCATATATGCCAGCACAACATGGAGTAAATAAAGAACAGGTTGAAAAAATAATAGATTTGATTCTTAAACTTGATACCAAATAATTAAGGAGGTTTTTAGCGATGAAACGTAAGCTAAGGCTGGGTTTAGCCTCAGCTGTAGCCTTTGGTTTGCTCTCCTTTGCAGCACAAGCACAGAGTCCGGCAGAAAAAGTTTATGTTCCCCATGGAAAACATGATGATTTCTATGCGTTCTTATCTGGAGGTTACAACGGTCACATAGGTGTTTACGGACTTCCTTCTGGAAGGCTTCTAAAAGTTATTCCTGTTTTCTCAGTATTTCCTATGAACGGTTATGGATATTCAGAAGAAACAAAGGCCATGTTAAACACAAGTCATGGCTGGATACCCTGGGGTGATACCCACCACCCAGAACTATCACAGACAGACGGAGTCCCAGATGGAAGGTGGTTATTTATCAATGAAAACAACACACCAAGGGTAGCAAGAATTGACCTGAAAACATTCGAAACAACAGAAATCATTGAGATTCCATTCTCAGCTGGAGACCACGCTTCAGCTTTTACCACTCCTGATACAAAGTATGTAACAGCTGCTACAAGATTCTCTATACCTATACCACAAAAAGATGTTCCTATAGCCGATTACAAAAAGTATTTCAAAGGCACAATTTCATTTATAAGAGCTGATCAGCCTGGAAAAATGGATGTTGCATTCCAGATACTTGTGCCCGGCTATGATTATGACCTTGCCCACTGTGGTAAAGGACCTTCTTATGGTTGGTGCTTCTTTACATCTTACAATACTGAGCAGGCACATACACTCCTTGAAATTAACGCTTCAGAAAAAGATAAAGACTTTATTGCAGCTATTAACTGGAAAAGAGCTGAAGAGTGTATAGCACAGGGCAAATACCATGTTATGAAAACAAAATATGCCCACAACTACAGACCTGAAGATACAAGAATAGCGAAAACAGAATGGAAAACCGAAGTTAAATGGATTATTCCAAAAGAATGTCCCGGTGTTATGTATTTCTTACCAACACCAAAATCTCCCCATGGTGTTGATGTATCTCCAGACGGAAAATACATAATCGGTGGTGGTAAGTTAGCAACAGTTATTCCAATACACTCCTTTGACAAAATGATAAATGCTATTAAAAACAAACAGTTTGCTGGTGAGGTTGATGGAATACCAATTCTTAAGTATGAAGCAGTTAACCATTGTGAACTTCCTAATCCATGTCTTGGACCATTGCACACAGAATTTGATGGAAGGGGTCATGCATTTACTTCATGTTTCATATCTTCGGATGTTGTTTATTATGACTACAAAAAATGTAAAATCTTAGGAAGGGTACCTACTTACTACTCTGTTGGACACCTTATGATACCTGGTGGTGATTCTGCCAAACCTTGGGGTAAATACTTACTACCAATGAACAAAATCACAAAAGATGTTTTCTTGCCAACAGGTCCAGAACTCCCTCACGCAGGACAACTCTATGATATATCTGCAAATGTTGAGAATACAAAACCACAGTTCCTATTAGATGTTGCAGAGTTAGGTGAACCCCACTATGCACAGGCCATCCCTGCAAAAATACTTGCACCAAAATCAGTAAAAATATTTGAACTTAAAGAAAACAAACACCCATACGTAACAAGGTCTGAAGAAGAAGCAAAAGTAGTTAGGAAAGGAAATGAAGTGCATATATATATGACAGCTATAAGATCCCACTTCACACCTGATAATATAGAAGGTGTTAAGGTTGGTGATACAGTTTACTTCCACGTTACAAACATAGAGCAGGACTGGGATATACCACACGGATTTGCTGTATTTGGTGCTAAAACTTCAAACCTTCTCATAATGCCCGGTGAAACATTAACATTAACATGGAAACCTCAAAAACCAGGAGTGTATCCTTTCTACTGTACAGATTTCTGTTCTGCCTTACACCAGGAAATGCAGGGTTATGTAAGGGTATCTCCAGCAGATGCTAATGTGCCAATAAGATATGGAACAGGCGGAGAGATGAAAACAGCTCAATAAGGAGGAATAAAAATGAGTTGGATATCCCGGGGGCTTATAGCCCTCGCTTCTTTAATATTGATAGGGGTTTTCTTTTACCCTTTATGGAAAATAACCCTTTGGGCTCCCCAGTACCCTGAAGGATTGAGAATGTTTATATGGGTTAATAATATCACCGGTGGGACTCCCCATGACCTGTACAACATAAACTTACTTAACCACTACATAGGAATGAAAAAAATAATTCCTGAAGAGATATTAGAACTGAAGTTAATGCCTTTTATATTCGGTTTTTTTGTGATATTTGGTTTAATAACAGCTGCTACTGGCAGCAAAAAGCTCCTTTACGTATGGGTTATACTATTTATCATTGTGGGAATAGTAGGACTTGTTGACTTCTACAGATGGGAATACGATTACGGACACAACCTTGACCCCCGTGCACCTATAAAAATACCAGGACTTGCCTATCAACCACCTCTGATAGGATGTAAAAAACTTCTTAATATGAGGGCATGCTCTATACCTATAACAGGGGCTTATATAGCTGTAGCTTCTTTAGCTGTAGGCTTTTTGGCAGCAGCAATAGAATTCTTCAGAGGTAAGGCAAAATAATGATAAAAGAAAAAATAAAAAAAATACTAATAACAATAGCACCGGCTTTTTTCATACTTTTCCTCTTTTCCTGTGAAAAAAAAACAGGTCCTGTTCCGATAAACTATGGTCATGATGAATGTGCTTACTGCAGAATGAAAATAACAGACCCAAGATACGGGTCGGAGATACTTTTAAAAACTGGAAAAGCTTACAAGTTTGATAGTATAGAATGTTTAACAGCTTTCTATCTTGAAAATAAAGATAGGCTTTCTATCTCTTCACTCTGGGTTCCTGATTTTTTAACACATATTTTTATTTCTGCTGAGAAAGCATTTTATCTCCATTCAAAAAAACTACCAAGTCCTATGGGAATGAATATTTCAGCTCATAAGACGAAAGATAATTTGAAAAAGATAAAAGAAAAATACGGTGGAGAAGAGTTAGACTGGAAAGGAATTTTAGATTTAGTAAAAAAACAGTGGTTATCTAAAAAGCATAAGAAGAAAATGGAATCACATTAAAAATGAATATAAAAAACAGGCAGCAGCTAATAATATTAGTATTTTTGATTCTTTTTTTTACTGGAGAATCAAAAACTATAACTGTGTGTAAAAACTGTCCTGTGAACTCAATAAAAAAAGCCCTCGAATTAGCAGAAGATAACGACACGATTTTAATCAAAAAAGGGGTATATAAAGAAGGTAATATACTTGTTAAAAAATCAGTAAAAATAATCGGTGAAAACTATCCAATAGTAGATGGTCAGAAAAAATATGAAGTAATCACTGTCAAAGCAAATAATGTCTTAATAAAAGGTCTTATTATCCAGAATTCAGGAAAAAGCGATATAGAAGATTTAGCAGGGATAAAGTTTTACAGAACAAAAAACTGCCGTATAGAAAATTGCATTTTAAAAAATAATTTCTGGGGTATTTATTTTGCTGCCTCCAAAAATGGAGTAATAAAGGACAACACTGTTGATGGTCCGGCTAAACTGAAATATTTAAAATCTGCATTTGGAACAAGAATTGAAACAAACTTTGGCAATGGTATTCATTTATGGCATTGTAAAAATATGTTAGTTGAAGGAAACCATGTAAAACACCACAGAGATGGGATATACTTTGAATTTGTGAAAAATAGCACAATCATAAACAACATAAGTGAGGAAAATCTTAGATATGGGCTTCATTTTATGTTTTCCCACAGGGATAATTATATAAATAATATATTTCGCAGGAATGGTGCTGGTGTTGCTGTTATGTACACAAAGTATGTTTATATGGCACATAACAGGTTTGAGTATAACTGGGGCGGTGATTCTTACGGAATACTTTTAAAAGAGATATACGATAGCTACATGTATCACAATACATTTTATAAAAATACAACAGGTATTTTTTCTGATAATACAAACAGAACTGTTATTGAGGAAAATGATTTTATCGAAAATGGCTGGGCTATTAGAATCTGGGCAAACTCTCAGGATAATGTTATAAAACACAACAACTTTATATCAAATACGTTCAATATAGCAACAAATAGCTTTCAAAATCCTAACAAATATACAGAAAATTACTGGAGTGATTATAAAGGGTATGACCTTAACCATGATGGGATAGGAGATGTCCCTTACAGACCTGTTTCATTGTTTGGGTATCTTACAGAAAATTATCCCCAGTCCATCATTCTAAGCAGGAGTTTTTTCGTTTATCTTATTGACCTTACAGAAAGGATGTTTCCTATGTTGATTCCTTCAAAACTGGTGGATGACAGACCACTTATGAGGAGATATGAATGGTCAAGGTAGAAAATCTGTATAAAAAATTTGGAAAACAGGAGGTTTTAAAAGGTATAAATCTAAATCTCGAAAAAGGCAGAGTTGTCTCTATCCTTGGTCCAAATGGTTCTGGAAAGACAACATTAATAAAATCGATTCTTGGTCTTGTAATACCAACATCTGGAAAGATTTATGTGAAAGGAGAAGGAATAGAAAAAAGTTGGGATTACAGAAAATTTATTGGATACATGCCCCAGATAGCTGTTTTTCCTGAGAACCTGACATTAAAAGAGCTTATAAATATGCTTATAGATATAAGGAAAAAAAGTTATGATAAAAAAATAAAGGAAGAATTTATAGAGTATTTTAAATTGAAGCAGTATATGAATAAAAAATTAAAGTACCTTTCCGGAGGAACAAAACAGAAAGTAAGTGCCCTTATCACCTTCATGTTTAATCCGGAAATATTTTTTCTTGATGAACCTACAGTAGGGCTTGACCCTGTTTCAAGTAGTTTTTTAAAGGACAAAATCAAGGAACAGGTCAACAAGGACAAACTTGTTGTCCTTACATCTCATATAATGAGTGAAGTTGAAGAGTTGGCTGATGAGATTGTTTTTCTCCTTGAAGGGAAAATATACATACAGGGAACAGTAAAACAGATAATAGAGTCATCTGGAGAAAAAAATCTTGAAAGGGCTATAGCAAAGCTTATGGAGAAAAGTTACAATGCTTAAATTGTTAAAATACGAATTCTACAATATGTACAGAAATAAATGGATTGTATTTTATTTTCTCTTTTTTCTTATCTTGACTTCTGCCCTTTTTTACTTTGCAAAATCTCCAGCAAAAGTCGTATCAACACTTTTACAGCTTGTTATCCTTGTTATTCCTTTAATAAGTCTTATCCTTGGGACAATATTTCTTTATGATTCAAGAAATTTTATAGAACTTTTACTTTCACAGCCAATCAACAGAAAATCTATTTATATTTCAAAGTATCTTGGTACAACTGTTTCTCTTTCTTTGAGTTTTTTGATGGGTATATGGCTGCCTTATCTGTTTTTTCTGAAATATATAGAATCTCCCCCAGAGTACTTTTTATATATCGCTCTTACTTTATCTGGAATATTTTTAACATTTATATTTGTTGCATTTGCTTTTTTAATAGCAACATTTTTTGAAGATAGAGTTAAAGGCTTTGGAGCATCAATCCTTCTATGGCTTTATATGACTTTAATATACGATGGAATTATTCTGTTTATTGTTGTTTATTTTAGAGAGTATCCCCTTGAACAGCCTGTTTTAATTTTATCTATTTTAAATCCTGTTGATATTGCAAGAATTTTCGTGATTTTAAGGTTAGATATTGCAGCTCTTTTAGGATACACAGGAGCTATCTTTCAGAAGTTTTTTGATACTGGATTAGGTATAGGTGTATCTTTGTTTGTTATGCTTATATGGGTAATCTTCCCTCTTATTATTGGTTTGTGGAAGTTTAACAAAAAGGATTTTTAGGAGGATAGCATGAGAAGATTTTTAATAGGTTTGGCTATCTTAAGTGTGTCTGTTTGTTCTTTTGGGAAACCTTTAGATAAAGGAGATATAGAAAAAAATCCAATACTAAAAGGCAAAATTCTCGCAAAGCGCTGTGCATGGTGCCATGACATAAACAGAACTTTAGTTGCACCTCCATTTAAGGTTATTTTAGATAGGTATAAAGACATCCCAGATGATACTCTAAAAAAACAGTTTTTTATATCCATAAAAGATGGTAGCAAAGGCAAATGGAATAAATGGTTAAAAGAAAATGCCAGTGTAAAGCTTCAGAATGTAGAAAATATGTACATGCCCCCTCAGAAACCTTATTACACTGATGATGATATAAAACTTATTGTTGATTGGCTTTTAAGCTTAAGAAAAAAATAACTATTTCATTTTTACTGGAGCATAAACTGTAATTTTTCCTGACTTTTTAAATACGAGTATAAATTTTATTTTTTCTCCAATCTCAGGGTTTTTTTTCAGCCCCATCAACATGACATGTAGTCCGCCAGGTTTAAAATTTATTTTTTTATGGGGTGGGATTTTTATATTATCAATATGTATCATCTT
>CAYTOE010000061.1:0-9324 GCA_964439255.1 uncultured Aquificales bacterium | reverse complement strand
ACCGCCGACCTCACCCTTACCAAGGGTGTGCTCTGCCGACTGAGCTACGTGGGCATTAAAGTCAACCGATAAACAAAAAGGTATTATAGCAGATTTTTAGGAATTTTGTAAAGATTTTTTAGATTTTCCCTGATACTTAAGCTAAAAAATGATTACATTAAAGTCTAACAAAATTAAGTATTTATTGCAAAAATAAGATAACCTGTATGGGCTACCATCCTGTCTTCAGGTCTCAATCTATCTGGAACAGGTTTGTAATGTCTTAGAAGAATTTCCACAACTTCCTGATTAATAAAACTATATCTGTTTAATGCATCTAAAACCATACTGACCTGATTTGTTGTAGGTACTAAAAAACCTATAGGAGCGCCTTTTTTAAGGGCATTTTTAATATTTTCCATGTAAAGCCATGGTTCTCTTACATCTATAAAAGCCACATCAAACATATTTTCAGGTAAAGGAGAGGATAAATCCTGATGAAATGCTTCGACGTACTCCCTCAAACCTGCAAGCTCTATATTCTTTAAAGCATTTTCTATATATTTTTCCTCTTTTTCATAACAGAAAATTTTTCCTTTAGGTTTTACAGCATTCGCCATCACAATAGTTAAAGCTCCACTCCCTATACCGGATTCTAAAACAGTCATACCATCTGTTATACCAAGTTTCAGTGTTATATATGCTGAGTCTTTTGGATATATAATCTGTGTTTTCCTTTTTATACCGTACATGATAATGTCATAAAGTGTAGGCTTTAAGATAATAAATTCATTACCTCTGTGGGTTTTTACTGTATCTCCATAATTTTTACCAATAATCTCATCATGGGGAATATTTCCTTTATGGGTTCCAAAAATTTCTCCAGATCTTAAAGTGAGAAAAAAGGAATTTTTTTTATCCTTAAGCCAGACTGTATCTCCTTCTTTTATCAAGTTAAAACCTCTCTTTTATGTATTTTATGAATATTTTATGTCCCAAAATCCCTGAAAATAACCCTATTAGGCAACCAACAATAACATCTATTGGAAAATGGGCACCCATATAAACCCTACCATAAGCTATAAGAGAAGCATATATAAAAAAGATTAAGATTATATACCATGGTGCATAGAAAAGAATTACACTCAAAAGAGTAAATGCGTAAGCTGTATCTGCTGAAGGGAAACTCTTTAAGGAAACAGGCTCAAGTAAATTCACATTTTTTAAAAGGGCTGTAGGCCTTTTGTGTCTAAAAGTGTACTTTATAGCCGGCATTAAAATTCCTGTTATTAAAAGGGAAACCGTTAAATGAATTAGGGCATCCCATTTTCCATAGTAGTAAAAGAAAGGTAAAAAAACAGGAAGGGTATAACTCTTACCGAGTCTGAAATAATATTTATAAAATCTGTCAAGAAAAACGCTTCTTTTAGAATTTATAAGATAAAATAGCTTCACATTCCATTTAAATCGAAGCTCCCAGTCATTGGGAATTATCCTTTTTTCAGACATCCACAACCTCGAACATATTAGTAATAATCAATGGTCTGAAACCAAAGTAAAAATTGCCTATTTTAAAGTCGTACTCATAAACCTGAAAATGATACAATCCTTCTTTTTCAACTTTTAAGGAGAATGATTTTTTTTCTGTTATCAGCAATGGTTTATCCTCAAAATAAAGAAAAATCACAACCTTATCTTTTTTTACCACGCTGTTTAGATAAGAACCGACAGGCATTTTTTCCCAGAAAAGAAACGTTCTATCTCCATTCTGTCCCCAAAAATCTCCTTCTGTCAATTTCATTGAAAGAAAGAGTTTTCCTTCCTTTAAAAGATTAAGAACTTCTTCTTTTGAAGAAAGTTTATTTCTTGAGTATCCTACATTGGTTAACCATTTAAATCCTTCTGTATAAGAAGGTATAAGAACACCATGAGTATGTTCCTGATAAACCAATTTTATATGTAAATCAAGGCCTCCAATTACTCTTAGCCCTCTTGCCCTCCTGTAGTAAAGCTGAAACCATTTTTCCAAAGGAACGAGAACATTCCATTTATGGAGAATCTTTCTTGTAATTGGATAAATCAAAAGGTTTTTCAGGAGATAAATAATAGTTAAAGCTTTTTTCCAGACAACAGCATCTTTTATATCAATAATTTCATAAAGGTAATCTTTTTTAAACTCCCCTTTCCATCTGTAATGGTCAAACTCAAAATTATTTGGATGGGAAATTACAGGTAGTTTATTTCCAAGTAAAAGAAGCCTACCATCAGGGGTATTTTTTTCAACACCTGCAAAAATCTTTTCATCTTCAAAGAATTTATAATTGTCATTATCATGGTCTGCTATGAAAACATAATCTATACTGTTTTCTTCCATAGCTTTTTTTATGTCAGATGGTTTTCCAAGCGAGTCAAAAGAAAATTGGGTGTGAACATGGGTTATTATTCTGTATCTGTTTATATCTTCAGGAAAGGGGGAAGCCTCTGAAAGATTATTTTCCAACTTATTTAACTTTTTTACAGGCCTAAATTCAAGAATAAGTACAGTTAAAAAAACTAAAAGGAAAATCTCCAAAAACATACCCCTGTGGTGTTTTTAGAAAAACCATTATACCAGCAAGGGAAAATTAATTTTAATTACTATCTTAAGAGCTCTTTTTCCTTTTTTATATCCCAGTAAATGCTATCAAGTATATCGGAAATTTCATTTGAGAAGTTTTCAGCTATATCATCAATAACTTTGCTTGGATATACGATATCCCATACATACGGATTATTCCCAACAATAGCTGTTCCATCTCCAAGGTCGTATATAACAAGGTTAATTATAGATAGAGGTGCAGCCTGAGGAGATAAAGAAAGTACTTCATCTAACTTTTTATCATTTATTAGTTGCACTAAATAGTAATTTTTATCTGACCTTAGCTCTACAATACGAAGGTTATTTGCTTTAGCTTTTATACGTAAATGGTTAAGGTACTCCTCTGGTTTAATATGTGGATACGCTTTTTCAATGAGAATAGAACTCCTTACTGTGTTTATTGCAAGGTTTTGAACAAAGATAAAAATAAAAACAAGTGTGGCAAATATACCAACACCTGTAATAATAATAAAAGGCCAGTTTTTACTTTTCTTCATTGTTTTTGACCCTGTTGTTGTTTTTTCTGTTGCTCCCTTTCCTGATTGTAACTTGCTTTAAGAGCAAGTCCCCATATAAGCCCTACAGTAATAACCATAAATGTAAAAAACACTATACCTATTAAATCCCACCATGTATTTTCCATCTTTATCCTCCTGGTTAGTTATTATTAACCCAGTTAAACAATTATTATAGAATAATATATATCAAAATATATAAAAGATTTTGGAGTTGAAAATGAAGTTAGCTCTTATAATACTGATATTCTTATTAGTGGTAGTTATAGCGATTTACTTAGGTATGAAGATAAGTTCAGAGAAGTAAAATATAATATTTAGCCTATACAAATTGGAGGTTTTTTAATGAAAATTCTCAGCGGCATGAGACCTACAGGAAAACTACATTTAGGGCACTATTTTGGTGTTATAAAAAACTGGATTGAGCTCCAGGATAAATACGAATGTAAATTTTTTATAGCTGATTGGCACGCATTAACTAACAAATACAAAGAGACAGAGAACCTAAAAGATAATATAAAAGAGATGATGATAGACTGGATTGCCTGTGGAATAGACCCTAAAAAAGCTACACTTTTTGTTCAATCTGGAGTTAAACAACATGCTGAGTTATCCCTTTTATTCTCAATGATAACCCCAAAAAGCTGGCTTGAGCTAAACCCATCTTACAAAGACCTTAAGTTTAACCTGTATTATCAGTATCTTAAAGATTTTTTAGCTGGAAAACAGGTAAAAATCATATTAACTCCCCCACCTGAGAGTTTTGATGAAGCCATTGAAAAAGCTACAGGAAAACAAAAATCAAAAATTTTTGAAGAGTACCTGAGAGAAGCTTTACACAGAGCTTTTTATAATCAGAAAGGCATAGATTTTAAAGGATTAAAAGAAACTCTGCTGAAATTTGGTCTCCAGAAAAAGATAGTAGAAGAGGCTATAAAAAATCTTGAAGAAGGAGATGTTGGGAAAGATATAGATACACTTGGTTTTTTAGCTTATCCTGTTTTACAGGCTGCTGATATTCTTATTTACAAAGCCGATGCTGTACCTGTTGGAGAAGACCAGCTTCCACATATTGAGCTTACAAGAGAGATAGCGAGAAGGTTCAACAACCTTTATGGAGAGATTTTTCCAGAACCTAAAGCTCTTTTAACAGAGGAAGCTAAACTTTTAGGCATAGACGGAAGAAAAATGTCAAAGTCCTATAACAATGCCATTTATCTTTCAGACAACAGGGAAACTGTTGAAAAGAAAGTTTTGGAGATGAAAACAGACCCCCAGAGAGTTAGGAAAACAGACCCTGGAAACCCGGATGTCTGTATAGTTTTTGATTACCACAAGATTTTTACAGAAGAAGAAATTGTAAAAGATATAGACTCAAAATGTAGAAAGGCTGAGATTGGATGTGTTGAGTGTAAAAAAATACTTGCTGAAAAATTAAACAGATTCTTAGACCCGATAAGAAAAAGAAGAGAAGAGATTGAAAAAGATATACCAGAACTTGAAAAGATTTTCTCGGAAGGAACAGAAACAGCAATAGCTATAGCAGAGGAGACAATGAAAGAAGTAAGAAAAGCTATGAAACTGTACGGGGCTTAGGATGGGAATAAAAGAGAATGTTGAAAAAATAAGAAATGTTATAAAAGAGGCAGCAAAAAAGGTTAACAGGAATCCAGAAGATATAATACTCCTTGCAGCATCAAAAACACAGCCTGTTGAAAAAATAGTGGAGGCCTATGAAGCTGGGATAAGGTACTTTGGAGAAAACAGAGTTCAGGAAGGTATGAAAAAAATAGATCTGTTAAAAGAAAAGCTTAAGGAAGCACACTGGCATTTAATAGGTGGACTTCAAACAAATAAAGCAAAATACGCCGTTAAATACTTTGAGTTAATACATTCCCTTGATAGAAAAGAACTTGCCGATGAGATTGATAAAAGGGCTAAAAAAATTGGAAAAGTGCAGCCTGTTTTAATAGAGGTAAATGTTGGGGAGGAAGAAACAAAGTATGGTGTTAGACCTGAAGCTCTAAAAGAGCTTTTTGAGTATTCTTTAGAAAAGGAAAACTTAAAAATTCTGGGGCTTATGTGTATTCCTCCATATTTTGAAGATAAGGAGAAATCAAGACCGTACTTCTCATTTTTAAGGGAAATGAGAGATAAACTTGAAAAGGAATTTGGAATTAAACTTCCTCATCTCTCAATGGGAATGTCCCATGATTTTGATGTGGCAATAGAAGAAGGTGCAACAATAGTTAGGATAGGTACAGCCATTTTTGGAGAAAGGAAATACTAAAAGATTTTTTTGCTTCTATAAAGGACATTTCCCTTTTGTCTTAAATTAGGTTCAGAAGAAGGTTTACCAAAATAGTAACCCTGTACATAATCAACCCCTAATTTTTTCAGGGTTTCGAGCTCTTCTTTTGTTTCCACCATCTCAGCAAGCAGTTTTATACCTTTCTTTTTACATATATAAGCTATAGCTTCAACAATTATCTGATTATCCTTATCTTTATCGATATTTTTTATAAGAGAGCCATCTAATTTGATAATATCAACATCAAACTGTTTTATATATGTAAATGTTGAATAACCTACACCAAAATCATCAAGGGCAAATTTTATTTTTCTGTTTTTGGCTATTCTTATAACCTCTTTTACAACATTAACCTCACTGATAGCCTCTTCTTCTGTTATCTCAAACACAACCTTATCACTTGGGAAACCCTTTTTAAACAGGTATTCCTCAAATTTTAGTATTTTTGATGGGTTTTCTATAAATCCCCTTGAAAGGTTGAAAAACAGAAGTTTGTCTTTCATCTTTTCCTTAACAGCTAATTCTATTGCCTTTTCCTGTACCTGTTCATCAATTATATCTGCAAAACCAAATCTAATAGATGATTTTATAAATTTGTCAGCTGTTGTTATCTCATTTTTATATTTTATCCTTGCTAAAACTTCGTACCCTATTACATCAAGGGTGTTAATATCAAGTATAGGTTGGAAGAATGGAATTACTTTTCCTTGCTCTATAGCATCCTCTATAAATTTTTTGTCTTCAAACTCTTCTTGAAGTATCTTTTTAATATCTTCTACTTCAAGTATCTGAACCTGATTTTTACCCTCCTTCTTCGCTTTGTAAAGGGCAATATCAGCTGCCTGTAAAAGTTCAAAAAATGTGTTTCCATGGGTGCCAAGAGAAGAAACTCCTATACTCGCTGTAACTTTGAGCTCTATTTTTTCACCCTCTGTTTCAACCGGTACCCTTCTTGACTCTATCGCTTTCCTCACCCTTTCTGCCACTTCAAGAGCATTTTCAGCAGGTGTGTTTGGAAGAATAATTATGAATTCTTCACCACCGTATCTACCAGCTTTGTCTGTTTCCCTTATTTCCGTTTTCAATACATCTGCAACCATCTTTATAACTTCATCACCTACAGGATGTCCGTATGTATCATTTACACCTTTGAAGTTATCTATATCAAGAAGAATAATACTTAAAGGTCTTTTGTATCTTAATGCTTCTTTTACCTCTGTTTCTGCAAAAGAAACAATAAATCGCCTGTTGTAAAGTTTTGTTAATGGGTCTACTGTTGCAAGACTCAAAAGGTGTATGTTGTAAATAAGATGGCTCAGTATCGCATCAATATAATGCATATCCTCTGACTCTAATCTTTTCCCCTTTGGCAGTATAGTAAAGGCAAGCAAATAGTAATCCTCTGAGCTGTCAACCTCTTTTTTGACAGCAAAAATTGACCTTATCTCTCCGTTAAAAAGCTTATACACATTTCTTTTGTGTATTTTTAGAAGTTCCTGTTTTTTTGACTCAAGTATGGATTCTCTGAAGTTGTTACTTATAAACTTATCTGAGTGTACCTTTAAATCTGTTCTGTTTTCAGACTTTGAATAGAGCCATATAGCACTTCCTTCAGAACCAAGCAGTTTATCTAAGTTATTTGCAACAAAAAGGGCAAACTGGTGCAGGTCAGAAGAAAAAGAGTACATTTTTGTTGTTGTTTCTTTAACAAGAACAAGTTTTTTCTTTTCAGAAAGAATCTTTTCTCTTGCATCTTCTAAAGCTTTTGATATTTCTCCAAATTCATCTTCTGTGTATCTGTGAAGGTCAAAAGATGTGTATTCAAGATTCTTTTTCATATCCTGGATTCTTTTTTTCAGATAAGAAGTTGGGTATGTAACTAATTTTTCAAACATATTTCTGTAAATAATTTCCATAAGTATGATGAGAATAACAAGGATAAACACACCTTTTAGAATTGTATCTATAATTACAGCACCAACTATTTTTGATTTTTCAACACAGGCGTTTAAATAAAGGTTTGTATTCTCAATCTTCTTATTTTTACAGATAGCCCCCTCTTTATAAATTTTATGTGGAGATATATCAAAACTTACAGGTAATTCAAGGGATGGAAGGAAATCTACTCCTATATTTGCCATTTTTAAGAAGTTTTCAAATTTTACAAAAACAAAGTACTTCCCAAGACTTTTTATATTTATAACAAGAAACTTTTTTCCTTTTAGATTAAGAATAAAATAACTTGCTCGCCTGAAGTTGTTGAATACTGATTTATCGATTTTGGGAAATTTTTTTATTAAAAATTTATCTTTTTCTGTCATATATATACTGTATATATTGAGTAAGGTAAAGTACTTTATATCTTTTGATTCTCCTTTTATGTAAGAAGTTAATGCTACTTTAGCCTTATCCTCAATATCTTTTATCTCCCTCTGTAGAAAAACGTACTTTTTATCTAAAAGATACTTAAGATTTTCTTCTGCTTCTCTTGTTTGCCTCTGGGCTTCCATAAATATAAAAATAGTAATACCAAGTAAAAATGATACGATAACTACAGAAAACAGAATAACCCTGATTTTTTTTGAAAAAGTTCTATTTCCAAAAAATTCAAATAGTTTATTTATTCTGTACCAGGATTCTCTTTCTTTTTCTTCTATATTTCTTTTATTTAACATTTTGTTAAAATGAAACCCCCGAGATTTCTTTATAAAATAATGTCCTGTTGGTATACTTTTATAGTATGCTCTCTGAAATAAAAAACAAATATCTTAAATATTATAGAGGAAGTTGATGGAGAAAAGAGGAAAATTTTATGTAACAACTCCGATTTACTATGTTAATGATGTTCCCCACCTTGGACATGCTTATACAACAATAGCTGCAGATGTTCTTGCAAGATATAACAGACAGAAAGGGATTAAGACATTTTTCCTTACAGGAACAGATGAGCATGGTTTAAAAATACAAAAATCTGCAGAGGAAAAAGGGATAACCCCAAAAGAGCTTGCTGATAAAACACATTTAAAATTTAAGGAGCTCTGGGAAGTTCTAAATATCTCTTACGACAGATTTATAAGAACAACAGACCCAGACCATATAAAAGCTGTCCAGTATATTTTCCAGAAATGTTATGAAAATGGGGATATATATCTCCATGAATACGAAGGATGGTACTGTGTAGGCTGTGAGGAGTTTAAAACAGAGACAGAGATAAAGGAGTTTGATTATAAATGCCCTATCCATAAAAAGGAGTGTGAAAGGGTAAAAGAGGAGAGTTATTTCTTCAGGCTTTCTAAATATCAGGATAAACTGCTGAAACTTTACGAGGAAAGACCTGATTTTATCCAGCCAGATTACAGGAGAAATGAGGTTATCTCATTTGTAAAACAGGGTCTAAAAGACCTTTCTGTTTCAAGACCAAGAAACAGAGTGAAATGGGGAATACCTGTTCCATTTGATGAAAACCACACCATATATGTATGGTTTGATGCCCTTACAAACTACCTGACAGCAGTCGGATATCCTGATACAGAAAATGAGCTATTCAAGACATTCTGGCCTGCAGATGTTCACATTGTAGGTAAAGATATTCTCAGATTCCATGCAGTTTACTGGCCTGCATTTTTGATGAGTGCAGGCTTAGAAGTTCCAGAAATGGTTTTTGCCCACGGATGGTGGACTGTTGAAGGGCATAAAATGTCAAAATCCCTTGGAAATGTTGTTGACCCTTTTAAAGCAGCAAAAGAGTATGGGGTTGATGAGCTCAGATATTTTGTTTTAAGGGAAGTTCCTTTTGGGCTTGATGGAGATTTTTCCAAAAAAGCAGTTATAGGAAGGATTAACTCAGATCTTGCAAATGACCTTGGAAATCTGTTTTCCCG
>CAYTOE010000060.1:0-9459 GCA_964439255.1 uncultured Aquificales bacterium | reverse complement strand
CAGGATAACCATTCAAAATCTGTAAAAGGTGTTTTAAGGGGACTTCATTTTCAGAAGGAGCCTTATGCACAGGGAAAGTTAGTCAGATGTACCAGAGGTAGTATTTTTGATGTTGCTGTTGATATAAGAAAAGGCAGTCCAACATTTGGAAAATGGGTTGCCCAGATTTTATCAGAGGAAAACAGATATATACTCTGGATACCTGAAGGATTTGCCCACGGTTTTCTTACGCTTTCAGAAGAAGCAGAGGTTATATACAAAGTTTCAGGAGGAGAGTATTCACCGTCCCATGATACAGGAATCAGGTGGGATGACCCTGATATTGGTATAAAGTGGCCTATCAATGAAGTTGGTGAAGTTCTCCTTTCAGAAAAGGACAAGAACTTACC
This sequence comes from uncultured Aquificales bacterium, assembly GCA_964439255.1. Lineage (GTDB taxonomy): Bacteria > Aquificota > Aquificia > Aquificales > Hydrogenothermaceae > JAADDV01. The sequence continues at coordinate 9,070 of CAYTOE010000060.1, read as the reverse complement.
GTATTTAAAGGAAGCTGATATAAATTTTGTTTATCAGGGGGGAATTTGATTGAAATTACTTATCACAGGTGGTGCTGGTTTTATAGGAAGTGAGTTTGTTAGACAGGCTGTTGAAAAAGGATTAAATCCTGTCGTTGTTGATAAACTCACTTATGCTGGTGATTTGGAAAGATTAAAAAGTGTGGAAAATAAAATAAAGTTCTACAAGGCTGATATAACAAACAGAGAATTTATTGAGTATATTTTCAAATTTGAGAAGCCAGATGTTGTTGTACACTGGGCAGCTGAAAGTCATGTTGATAGGAGTATATTAGATGCTTCTCCTTTCATAGATACGAATGTAAAAGGTACTCAGGTTCTTTTAGATGTTTCTAAAGAGATTGGAGTAAAAAAGTTTATTAATATAGCTACAGATGAGGTTTATGGAGAGTTAGGAGAGGAAGGGCAGTTTTATGAAGACACTCCTCTTATCCCAAATTCTCCTTATTCTGTATCAAAAGCATCAGCTGATATGCTTGGAAGAGCATATTATAAAACCTATGGATTACCTGTTATTACAGTGAGACCTTCTAATAACTACGGCTGGTGGCAGTATCCTGAAAAACTCATTCCTGTTGTCATTCTGAAAGCTATAAATGATGAGCCTATTCCTGTCTATGGAACAGGGAAGAATATAAGGGAGTGGCTTTTTGTTTCTGATTGTGCTGAAGCTGTTTTTAAAATAATGGAAAAGGGAAAAGAAGGTGATATTTACAATGTGGGAAGTGGACAGGAAAGGAGAAATATAGAAGTGGTAAAAGCCATACTTTCTATTCTTAACAAACCGGAAAGTTTAATAGAGTTTGTTAAAGATAGGCCTGGACATGATTACAGATACTCCCTAAATACCCAGAAAATAGAAAGAGAATTAGGCTGGAAGGCAAAAGTAACATTTGAGGAAGGAATAGAGAAAACTGTTAGGTGGTATCTTGATAATATGGATTGGGTTGAAAGAAAGCTTAAATATCTAAAAGAGTACTGGGAAAAGGTTTATTCCTGATATACAAAGAACTTTTTCCCGTTTATTGTTTCTTCTTTTATTTTATTTTCTTCTAAAAGCTGTTTGAAGATTTTTACAGTTTCACTGGAAAATGTTTTTTCTATATCCTCTTCTGTTAAAGGCCTTTTTGATAATGTGTTTAAAATTTCTTCTTCTGAAAGTTCAAACTGGTATGATTTTTCATGTTTCCTTTCAACAACATTAACATTTAGACCTTCCAAAAAAGATGATAGATAGAGAAGTTTTTCATTTGAGACAGGAAAAACCCTGTAAGCAGGAGGTCTATCTACAGTTCCCAAATCTACTCTGTCAGGTTTTATTTCTTTTAAAACTTCCCCTATTTTTCTTATCTCATCTGGAGAATCATTTACGTATTTAACAACCAATATCTCTATTATTAGTTCTTTATTAAATTCTTTCCTAAACTTTTTAATACCATCAATAATCTCTTTTATGGAAATACCTTTTAAGGGTCTATCAACCTTTTTAAAGATTGATTCATCTACAGTGTCTAAAGAAAGTTTGACAATATCAAATTTTTTTAAAGTTTCTCTTATTTCAGGTTTATGAATTGTTGAAGCATTTGAAAGTATAAGGGTTTTTATTTCTCCTTTTATTCTGTTTATTTTTTCTATCAGCTCATCTAAATAAGGATATAAAGTTGGTTCTCCATTTGCCGTAATAGTTATCACATTAATCTCTTTATTGTTTTTTAAAAAGGATTTTAGCTCTTTTAAAATACTCTCTGGCTCTGAGGCGTTACTGTAAACATCTGTTGGTTTTGATTTTTCAAGCTCACAGTAAAGACAGTCAAAGTTACACCTTTTTGTATCTGGAGATAAATCTATACCTAAGGAGATTCCAAAACGTCTTGAATAAACAGGCCCAAAAATATACTTCATTTTATTCCTCTATTTATTTTTACAGAAGATAAGATATGTTAGCAGAATTTTTTGTGAAGCTTTTTGGGGAAGGTTTTATTCCTTCCCCCTTCCCTCCATTTTTTATTAATAGATTAATAATTTTTTAAATAGTTCATATTAAATATTTATTACATAAAATATAACAAATTTCAATCAAACGCAAGACTTTTTTCTTTATATTGAAAATAAAGGCTGAGAGAGGTTTAAAAGAGTTTTGTCGTATGGATAAAATCCCAACAACCTGAGTATAAGGGTGTATGTTCCTTCTTCACCAATTATATTAAATATATCTTCATGGGAAGCTTTTACTGTATATAGGTCTGCTACATAACTGTACTGGTTATCCTGAGGTATTTGTTCAAGGGTATTTGTAAATAGATGATAAAAGAACTGTCCTTCTTTTGATTTTTCTAAAGAAAGCCATCCTATCAGCTCATCTTTATCAAACTCTTTTTCAAAAAATTTTGATAGAAGCTGTTTCAATCTTAATTCTGGTGTTTTTTCTTTTATATCCTTTTCTAAATCTAAAAATTCTCTGTATCTTCTTGTGAAATAGTAGTAATTTGCTTTCAAAAGTTTATTGTCATCAAAAAGGATTTTGATTGGTTTATCTAAGGCCTTTTTATTTATAAAACCTTTTGATAAATATGGATACTGGAATATCTTAAGGAGAAAATGCTCTATACCTTCTTTAAACTCTTCTGTTAAGAAACCTTCATCCTGAGCCTGCTTGAGTATATCGTGTAAAAAGTAAAGTATGTCATCTGTATCGTAGAATCTAAAAAGTAAAACAGGGTTTGTATTTTCTATACCTAAAAGCCAGAATACACTTTCTATCTTCTCAGGTATAGGTACATCTTCTCTTTTTTTACTTTCTTCAAATACATTTTTTTGATTTTCATAATCTCTTATGGCTAAAATTCTGTTTTCTATACTTTCCTCATCTGCCTTTGCTGTTTCTAAAAGGTATTCTATTTCCTCTTTGTCTTCTAATGTTTTTTTTATGTAGTTTTTTATTTTTGTAAAGTAGGCTATATAATCTTTACTTAACAGTCCTGATATTTTTTCCTTTTCATGAAGAAACTTTTCAATAAGTCCAGAAAAGATGGCTTTTATTGAAAGTCTGATGCTTTCAAGTTCAGGTTCTAATCTGTTTCCTTTTTTTGTAACCAATCTATCAAAAGGTATTATCTCTTTATAAAGAACCTTATCAAGTAAGTTGAGGATAAAAAAGTTTATCTCGGAAAGATGTTTTGATATGCCTTTCAGTACTAAACTATCTTCAGGATATACAGTTAAAACAAGTTTATGTTTTTTTTCTGGTGAAATTTCTTCTGCTGTCTGTATCATAAATGGGAGAACATCAAAATCTAAAACAATTCCATGTTTTTTGATTAGAGGGTAACCGTTGTAAAAAAATACAAGGGGAACAGATTCAGGTTTAACCTCACATATAGCATCTGTAAAAAGAAGAAAAATAAATTTCTCTGAGCTTTCTTCCTCCATGTTTATATTCATCTGGGAAAACAGATCTGCAGAAAGTTCTCTTATATTCCATTTATTCAGGTTTTTAAAATGTTCTTTTACAAAAGAAAGAGAAGCTCTTCTTACATCTAATATGTTTTTTTCATCACTTAAAAACTCTTCTAAGGAAGGGTATTTTTCTCCAAGCTTTTGAAGAAACTCTTTTGATTTTTTTAAAGCTGCTTCAACCTTATCTCTATTTGACTTTTTTTCAAGAATATCTTTTATTTTCATCCTCTATCCTTTTGATAAATATTCGAGACCTATTACAACAACCCTGTAAACAAAAAACAGAACTGTTCCAAAAAAACCAACATGCAAGGCTATCAAAAACAGTATAAATTCTGATTTCCTTTCACCTTCAGGTTTATTCTCATTCCACCTTTTTAATCCTAAGAATGAGACAACTGTCAGAACAAGAATAATAACAAGTAGAATAAGGATATCAGTTGAGTGGAGGTCTGCTATCCTTGAAAGAACAGAAGCGGGAGTTCCTTCATTTAGCCTTAAATGGGCTGGGTTTTCCATTTTTGCACCTCCTTAATTTTTAATCCAGATATACTCGTTCCTCTCTGGTCCTGTGGAGAGCATCACAACCGGTGTTCCTGTTTCTTCTTCTACGGTTTTTATAAACTCCCACGCTTCATCTGGTAGTTGATTAATATCCTTCAGTCCTTGGGTGCTTTTGTCCCAGCCTTTTAATGTTTTGTATACAGGTTTACAGTTTTCTAATATTTTCAGTTGAGCAGGAAAATCTCTTATTTCCTTTCCTTCATATTCATAAGCAACACACACCTTAATCTCATCAAAATGGTCTAAAACGTCTAATTTTGTAATAATAAGACCATCCATACCATTTATTCTTGCTGCAAATCTAAGGGCAACTAAATCAAGCCAACCTGTTCTCCTTGGTCTTCCTGTAGTGGTTCCGTACTCATGTCCTTCATCCCTCAATTTCTGTCCTGTACCATCGTTTAACTCTGTTGGGAAAGGACCAGCTCCAACCCTTGTAACATAGGCTTTGCTAACACCATAAACGGAAGCCTTTCCTATTAGTTTCGGAGATACACCTGTACCGTTGCATAAACCCAATGCAGATGCATTTGAGGAGGTTACGTATGGGTAAGTTCCCATATCTATATCAAGCATAGTTCCCTGTGCACCTTCAAAGAGAACTTTTTTCCCTTCTTCCATAGCGTTATTTAGCATCAAGGATGTATCTGCAACAAGGGGTTGTATTTTTTCAAACATCCTTAATGTATCTTCATAAACTTTGTTAATATCCAGGTAAAATGTTTTTCCGTATATCTTTTCTGATATATCTTTAGCCTCAGACATAGCTTTTTCAAGCCTATCCCTGAAATAAGGTGGGTCAAAAAGGTCTGCTATTCTTATTCCTGTTCTTGCGTATTTTGACATGTATGTTGGTCCAATACCTTTTAGTGTTGTTCCTACTTTGTCTTTACCTTTGGCTTTTTCAGATAAACTGTCTAAAAGTTTGTGGTGGGGGAAAACGATATGAGCTCTATCGCTTATAAAGAGTTTTCCTTCAAAATTTTGAACAACATCTCTGACAGTTTCCATTTCTTCTAAAAGCTCTTCTAAAGATATAACAACACCGTTTGTTATGAGATTCTTCTTTCCTTCATGTAGAATCCCTGAAGGTATCAGATGAAGAGCGTACTTTTTATCACCTACTATTACTGTATGTCCTGCGTTGCTTCCTCCCTGGTATCTAACAACAAAATCGTAATCAGGTGCTAAAAGGTCAACTATCTTTCCTTTTCCTTCATCCCCCCATTGGGAACCTAAAATAACCAAACTTTTTTCCATAAAACAGCCTCCGACAAGAATCACAAACCTATATATTATAAGACAGATTTTTTAGAATTATGATATATTTGCGAAAAATTTAAAGGAGAAACAGGGTTTAATCCCTGTCTATGTATACAAACTCCTTTATATCAGTTCTTTTCCAGTGTCCTATTGAAGGAATCCCTTCTATGAACTGTTTCTGTATATGGAGAAGCTTATTTATTCCTAATTTCCCATATTCCAGCATTTTGTCAAACTCTTCCTGTGTAAAAGAGTATTCTTCACCTGTTGCCTGTATCTCAACAAACTCCCCACTTCCTGTCATAACAAGGTTCATATCTACTTTTGCAGAAGAGTCTTCTTTGAAATTCAGGTCTAAAACAACATCTTTACCAACTATTCCTGTACTTATAGCTGCAACGTAATCTTTTAATGGATTTTGTTTTAATTTCCCTGACTCTGTAAGTTTAATCATAGCATCAGCAACAGCTATAAATGCACCAGTTATAGACGTTACCCTTGTTCCTCCATCAGCCTGTATTACATCACAGTCAACCCATAGGGTTCTTTCTCCAAGTTTCTTTAAATCAACAACACCCCTTAAAGACCTTCCTATCAATCTCTGTATTTCTTGAGTTCTACCAGAAGGTGAACCTCTAACAACCTCCCTTATATTCCTTGTTTCTGTTGAACGGGGGAGCATGGCATACTCAGCTGTTATCCATCCCTGACCAGTTCCCCTCAGGAAAGGTGGAACTTTATCTTCAACAGAAGCTGTTATTATAACTTTTGTATTTCCAACTTCTATCAGAACAGAACCTTCAGCGTAGATATTAAAATCTCTGATAACTTTTACATTCCTAATCTGGGTTGGTTTTCTTCCATCTGGACGCAACGATAACCTCCTTTAGATTGAATAAAGCAAATACAAATTTTAGCACACAAGCACAAATTTTTCGGGAATATATAATAAATTCTGATAAGATATAAATAAAAAATATTAAATTCAAACATAATGAAAAAGAAACATAACTTTAAACTTGTAATTAGCTATATAGGTAAAAACTACTTTGGATGGCAGAGACAACCTGAGCATATATCTATCCAGCAGGTTATGGAAGAGGCTATAGAACATCTTTTTAAAGAAAAGATTGTTCTCATAGCTTCAGGTAGAACAGATGCAGGGGTTCATGCCTTAGGTCAGGTCGCAAATTTTAAGACTTTTTCGTATAGAAAACCTGAGGAAATTTATAAATATCTCAATGCAACTTTGCCAAGGGATATTGCTGTTAAATCAGTTGAAGAAGTTCCTCTATCATTCAACTCAAGATTCAGTGCTAAAGGAAAAACATATCTTTACAGGATTTATACAAAGGCTGACCCTTTTCTGTACGGTTTTGGGTGGTATATATCAAAAAGGTTAGATATTTTAAAAATGAGAGAAGCCCTTGCTTTAATAAAAAACTCAAAAAATCTTATAGCTCTTGCAAAAAAAGGTGATTATAAAAGGGAAATTGTTGAAATAAGGGAAATTCTTTTTAGATATGACGGAAAAACTATAGAGATTGAGATAACAGCATCCCATTTTTTAAGACATATGGTAAGGAAAATAGTTGGGCATGTTGTTCAGGTGGGTTTAGGTTCCCTTTCTTTAGAAGAACTACAGAAAATCATAGAATCTCAAAATCCAGCAAAGGCTATATATATAGCACCTCCTGAAGGTTTATTTTTAAAAGAAGTTTACTACTGAGATATATAGTTCAGAATATCTTCAGGATTGTTCAATTCAATAATCCCTTCAATTTTGTGGGTTTTAAATCCAAAAATTTTTTTCCCAAGTATAAAACTGTAAGCTATTTCAGAAAGGGTTCCATAATTTCCACCTATGGCTATTACAAACTCTCCTGATGCAACAACTATAGGATTTCTATTCCAGCTTAAACCTGTGTTTATCTTTATATCTATGTATGGATTGGCATCTTCTCCAGTGTATGATGGAAGAATACCTATTGTTGTACCACCTTTTTCTTTAGCTCCCTTACAGACAGCTTCCATAATACCTGTCCTTCCGCCACAGACAATATTTATTCCTCTTTCTCCTAAAATTTTCCCAATCTGATATGCAAACCTGTATTCTTCTGAGTCTTCTAAAGCTGTTGATGAGCCAATAACAGCAACCTGTTTCATTTTTATACCTCGTTTTTCTCTGAAGTTATAATTATTATTTTATGATTTTTTCAGGGCAGGAATATGTTAAAAACAAAGGTTTTGATTGTTGGTGGAGGTCCTGCAGGCTCAACAGCAGGACGTTTTTTATCTTCAAAGGGGATTGACAATATTCTTGTCCAGAGAAATTTAGAGTACAGAAAACCATGTGGTGGAGGAATAAGATTAGATGCCTTTGATAAATTTGATTTAGACAGGGGATTGGTTTATAAAACTGTTAAAAAAATAGGTATAGGTTATAAAGATAAAAAGATAACTGTAGATATAAAAGAAAACCCCCTTGGGATTGTTGATAGAAAAATTTTTGATTCTTATCTGAGAAATTTAGCTGTAAAAAACGGTACAGAGTTAGTAGAAGGAAGTTTTTTAGATTTCTCATTTAAAAATGGAAAAATTTTATCAACAGTTAAGACAAGAAGAGGCTTTATAAATATAGAAAGTGATTATCTGATTGCAGCTGATGGTGTTAACTCCATCATAAGAAAAAAAATGTTTGGCTCCTATGGAAACAGGATTCCTGTTGAATACACAGATATACATGGAAAAACTATTGATGAGTGTGATTTTTATTTTGGAAAGGACATAGCATACAGATATTATGCTTGGGTGTTTCCCCATTTTGATGGTATAAACATAGGAACATTCAAGGGTAAATTGGATACTTTTTTAAATTTTTTAGGGATTGGAGATAAAACATTTGTAAAAAAAGGATTTTTTATTCCTATCTGGGATGAAAATGAACCTTTTTTTGAGAAAAATATTTTTTTTGTTGGTGATAGTGGTGGTCAGGTTCTCCCATTTACATTTGAGGGGATATACTATGCCATTTATTCTGGAAAGATAGTTGCTGAGGTTATCTCATCTGGTGAATCACCAAAAGAGTATGAAAAACGCTGGAAAGATATGTTTTATAAAAAATTCTATTCTCTTAAGAAACTCCAGAATATCTTTTTGAGAAATGATTTTTCTATCACTGCTCTTATGAGGCTTTTTGAAAGTGAGTATGTGCAGAAGGAAATGGTAAAGCTCTGGCTTGGAAAAAGGGATATTGAAATTGATATAAAATTTTTTATAAGAGTTTTGAAAAAAATTGTTGGAGGTAAACATTGATAGCTGTTTTGCAGAGGGTAAATAAGTCCTGGGTTGAAGTTGATGGAAAAGTTGTTGGGGAAATAGGGAAAGGTATTAATATACTTCTTGGCGTTGAAAAGGGAGATACAGAAGAAGATATAAAAAAACTTATAAATAAAATTCCATTTTTAAGGATATTTGAGGACAAAAACGGAAAGATGAACCTTTCTGTTATAGATATAGGTGGAGAGGCTTTAGTAATTTCCCAGTTTACACTTGCAGGAAATGTGAAAAAGGGGAGAAGACCTTCCTTTGATAATGCAGAAGAGCCAGAAAAAGCAAAAGTACTTTATGAAAAGTTTGTTGAGGAATTATCAAAATTCATCCCTGTTAAAACAGGGATTTTTGCAGCTTATATGAAAGTCTTTATTGAAAATGATGGACCTGTAACCTTTATCATAAACTCTAAGGA
>CAYTOE010000059.1:0-9522 GCA_964439255.1 uncultured Aquificales bacterium | reverse complement strand
TAGGCAATCAAATTGGTTCTAACAAGAAATAGATAAAATCTAATATGATTGTTAACTGGGATGAAGAAAAAACTAATGGCTTAAAAAAGAAAGAAAAATATCCAAATCATAAGTTATTGGTTGTTGAAATAGATATTTTTTATGATTGTTTAAAATGGAATATGATATTTTGAGCTGATAAACTTTTGAGATTTGGGTTTTCTATTTCTCTTTTGACTTTTTCGAGCTTTTTATCTAAAACTGTTGTAGTTATTTTGAAAACCTATAAAGCCAGACGGAAGTCTGGCTTATATTGTTCTTATTTTTCTGTTTCTGTATGCTAAGATGATAACTGTTCCTACAATACCAACAGCCCAGTATATCCATGTTGGTATAGGCACCGGATCTCCTGAAGCATAAGAATGAAGACCTGAAAGATAGAAGTTAACCCCAAAGTAAGTCATCAAAACAGATGAATAAGCTATAACAGATGCCACAGCAAAAGAGTATGTGGAGTAAATCTTAGGTACAAATCTCATATGGACAACAGCTGTATAAACAAGGATAGTAACAAGAGCCCATACCTCTTTTGGATCCCAGCCCCAGTATCTTCCCCAGGATTCATTAGCCCAGACACCACCTAAAAAGTTCCCAACTGTTATAAGGGAAAGACCTATTATCATAGACATCTCATTTATTCTTGTTGCCTCAAGGATAGACAGTTCTATCTGTTTCTGTTTTTCATCCTGAACCTTTGGATTTCTAATAATAAACAGTATAAGTGTTATAAATCCAAGGAGTGCAGATAAACCTAAAAATCCATAACTTGCTGTTATTACTGAAACGTGGATGGCAAGCCAGTAAGATTTTAACACTGGGACAATATTTGTTATCTGGGGATCCATCCAGCTAAGATGTGCTACAAAAAGAACAAGGCCAGATAAAATACCTGTAGAAGCTACAGCAAAAGGTGACTGTCTTGCAAAAAGTATTCCTGCAAAGATAATAGTCCAGGCTATATAAACAAGAGACTCGTATCCGTTACTCCATGGATAATGCCCCGAAACATATCCTCTTAAAGCAAGGTTAAATGTGTGGGCTAAAAATCCCAGAACAAGAATTCCAAGAACTATTCTTGTAGGCCATGTAAGATTCAAGGATGGCTTTATAAGTTTTGCGAATATAAGAAGAAGTAGAGCTAAACCAGCTAAGAGATAAACAGGAATAAGTCTTTCAAAGATATTAAGTCTGTTGTATAAAATCTCCGCTTTTATCTTTGTTTCTGAAGGGTATATATCTGCTCCTTTTGTTTTTTGAAATGTTCTTATCTCTTCAATAGCATTATTAGCCTTTGTCCAGTCATTTTTCTGAATACCTTCATCTATTCCAGAAAAGAAATCAATAAGCATATCTCTTACTTTTTTAGCATCTTTTTCTGGAAACTTTTCCACTGCGTACCTTGGTGGATACCATGTGTGGTTTGGGTCTCCTTCAAGGGGAAATATTCTGAAAAGTTCACCTGTATACACCATGTAAGCTATATTTATCCTTTCATCAACCTTTAAAAGTTCCTTATCAAGCTGATTTCTCCTTGCAGGTCTTTTTCTTCTTGCTCTTTCAACAGCTTCAGCAAGTTTATAGTTCCCGTGTCCATCGAATGCGTTTATAAATGCAAAGTACTTTGCATCTGGGTCTATTCCAAGGAGTTTCTTTATAGCTGGATGGTTTACCTTAATCATAGGTATAAGCTGCCAGTATCTTGGTTTTGCAAGCATTCCAAGGATAATCTGGTTGTGGTCAAGACCGTAAAAATCTCTTTTTCTTGATATTTTGTTCAGAACGTCTATCGCAAGGGTATCAATAGGCTCTAACCTTCCTGCAGATGTCTGAACAATTAATGTTCCAAAATTATCAGCTGTTTTTTTATCTATTTTTTTTATTGTGTCAACAATCTGTTTTATATCAGGCATTTTAGGGTGTGGCGTATTCTCTTCAGCAAAAGATTTTCCTGCTGAAAAGAGAAAGAGTATTAAAAATGGAACAATAGATAATGTTTTTTTGTCTAAAAATCTCATTCTGGCTAACCTTCCAAATCTGCTGTACGGATTGAAAATATTAAGTAAAAGACCAATGGCTAAAAGAATATATCCTATGTATGTTGGTATCTTCCCCGGGTCGTGGTTTACAGATAGAATTGTACCCTTTTCATCTGGATCATAAGAAGCCTGGAAGAATCTGTATCCTCCATAGTCTAACGTGTGGTTCATATATATTCTGTATGGCATTTTTAGATTTTTTCTTTCATCTAAAACAACCACCTTACTTTCATAAGATGATGGCTGCATAGAACCCGGATACCTTTCTACAATAAAGTCTTTCAGATATATGGAGAAAGGTAGATTTATTATCTTGGAACCCCATTCTAAAGTTACTTTTGTTCCATCAATATCAACTGTTTCTGGAATTCCTTTTACTCCTTTTCCACCTCCAAGGAGTGTTACCTCTTTTTTCTTACCGTCGTAATCCAGCTCAACTTTAACAGCTGACCATGTTTGCTGCATAACCATAGCATTCATCTTTCCACCTTTTCCTTTTACCACTTTCACACTTCCATGGGAGAGAACTGTTTTAGGAACTATTCTTGTATCTCCTATTATGTACATTCTTCCTTTTTCAAAAGGATGTTCAACATTCGCCTCATAAACACCTGATGACCTGTCAGACATTTTGAAGAACTGAACTGGATGATTTGAGATAAAATAAAACTTACCATCTTTTGTATATATACGGATATAAGGTTTATCTGTTTTTACCTGTGCGTTTAAAGAGATAACAACAGAACCAAGGTCAAAAGCTTTTCCATCCTGTAGGAAAAGGGTATCTGGAGAAGAACCTTCAGTCATTGTCATAAACTCAATAACAGGCTTTCCATCTTTATCCTCTACAGCCTGCTTAGAGACAACAGGAAGATACTCCTTAAATCTTACTGTAAGAGGCTTTCCATTAACATCTAAAGAAACAGAAAAACCGTTTCCACCTATCTTTGACATATAAACCTTTTTCTCAGCATGATACTCTTTTCCATCCTTTTCAGCTGTAACCTGAATGTACGCATCAGAAGAAACAAGCTGGTTGTTTGCTGTCCCTTCTCTTATATGGAGAGTTCCTTCATATCCAAAGTACCTTGTTAATGCTGCTCCAAGAAAGATAAGCAGGAAAGATATATGAAATGTAAATGCTGGAAGCTTTTTTGGCTTCCACATTTTGTATTTAAATATATTTCCTACAAGATTTATAGCTAAGAAAACCCATAAAACTTCAAACCATTTAGCTCCATAAACAAGAGCCCATGCTGTTTCTGTTCCAAAATCATTCTCTATAAATGTTGCTGCACCTATAGAGAATGCAAATATAAGAACAAGAATTATCATCAGTTGAAATGATGTAAGTATATCCCATAACTTTTTTATTATCTTCATGCTACCTGTCCCTTTTAATTTTGATTTTTAAAGCTATACCCCTTTCACAACTTATCAATAATCTGTGAAAAGGAAAGGAAAGAAAAGAATAATTTGAACAGTTTCTATACATTTTTAATAATCCCATCCCAGCAGAATTCACAATGTCTGTACTTCTCTATCCCTTTTTCTTTTATAGCCTTTTCCATATCTTCTTCTGTCTCAAATTCTGAAAAATCCTCCATCTTACCAAATCTACAGGCTAAAGGTTGAACAGGGAGTTTCCTGTGAGCTCTTATATACTCATCTGTGTAAAAATCCTCTATCTTCCAGTTTACTATGTATCCCATTTAAGCCCCTTTTTCTTTTTTCTTCTTTTAAAGAGATAAATTATTCCTATTATAGCTACAACAACACCCCCAACCTGAACCCATGCTCCAAGGAGAAGCAGTTTATGGAGGATACTGTTATGGGTTTCCCTATCTATCTTCACTCCAGAAACTTCTTTTATATGGGTTAGAATGCTGACAGCTAAGTCCTGTGAAGGTATTTCCTGATGACAGGATAAACAGACACCTCTTCTGTCAAGTTTACTTCTTTCTTCATTGTTTAAAGGTCTTGACAGGTGAAAATGGTGTCCAACAGTCTGTAGCTGTTTACCATCTTCTGTTACAAATCTTGACCAGTCATGGTTTAGGTTAGGTATAGCGTTTATCTGTGTTTTAAATATCTTAGGAAGAATTTTTCCATCTGCTGTTGAAAGTTCAACAATATAAGGTTTTGAAGGGTCTTCAAAATTTTTTCCTTCCTCAATACCGTACCCCATTGAAACAGGGTTTGTGTGGCAGCTTTCACATTTTCTCGCTTCCTTCTGGATTGTATGAGGCTGAACCGGTGAAATATCTATAGCTTTTTGACCTTCTTCTCCTGCTCCTTCAACATTTGGGATTTTGAATATATGGTTTAGGAGAAGAGGTTTTCCATCTTTTCCTATAACTGTAACAGTTGTTTGACATCCTGGAATGGCTGGAGATATTCTCCCTTCTCCATTCTGTACTAATGGAGGATTCTCCCATCTTAGATAAGAGCGGGTTTCCTGAACTTTTCCCTCTATAAAAAGATGTTTAAAATCGTTGTCATCTCCTAATATAACAGCCCTTGCATCTGCAGAAAGTCCGTGTTTATCAACATGATGTCCCATTGCAAGCCAGTCTGGATGTTTCTCTCCCTTTGAGTAATCTATCTTTATATGACAGCCATAGCACTGTGGAGCCCATGTTGCATGGCAGGTGTAACATTCCATTCTATCTATATGTTTTTTAACATAAACCATTGCTACCAAACCTTCATCTTCTATCTTTCCTTCTTTCACAAGTTTTTTAAGAGGTTTAAGTCTTAAATCTTTTCCACCTGCAGTATGAACAATAACCTCATCTCCATCCTTAACAACATTTCCAAATGGATTTCCCCTTGCGGTTAGCAGATATCCATCTTTTGGGTCGTATACTTTTCCTTTTTTCAGGTATTCTGGAAGGGTTTTTACAACACCTCTTGGCTTTCCTGTTTTTGGTTTCTCCTCATACTCATCTCCATATCCGATAGGAAGTTCCCATGGGTACTTATCAGGAGTTCCATGACAGTCCTGACATTCAATCTCTACAGGAGCAAGGGTGGTTCCAGCTAAAAATCCATCACTGTGAACATCTATAGATGTATGACAATCCTGACATAACATTCCTTTTTTCAGATGAATATCTGCTTTAAGATGCAGGTAATGTTTTGTGTGTAGTTTTGGCTGGTCTGAACCATCATCTAAAAATGGTGATTTATAGGCTGTTTCCATTAAACCCTGGAAAGATGTTCCAATCCTTTTACCTCTATCATGACAGGTTGTACAGGTTTCAACAGGTATCCCTGAGTATTCAATACCATGTACTTTAACTTTTGTGTCTCTTGTTGCCTGTATAGAGTGTACTAAAAGAAATCCTCTTTTGTTTTTAGGAATTGTTGGGTCATCTCCTTCATAAAACCCTTCATTTGAGTAAGGGATATGGCAGGCTGAACAACCCATTCCCCTGTAATCTCCTCTTTTCTGCCTGCCTTTATTTCCTGTGTGACATCTTAAACATTCCTGTCTCAGATATGTATAAACAGCAAGCTGGGGATTTTTTTCAACCTCTTCAGCTGTTGGGGCAGGTGGTAAGGTTAACATCTTTTCAGGATAAACCTGTGGTTCTTTTTTCTTTAGCTGTTTCATATATCTGTTGTAAATCTCTGTTCCCATCTTTTTATGAATATCATTTTCAGAAACGTTGTAGTTTCCGTACCTGTGCATATAACCTTCAAGTCCACCAAATCCCCATAGAGAACCCTGTATTTTTCCTGCTTCAGTAAACATTAAGGAGGTGTACTGGGCTTTTACCTGTTCCTCATGACAGATTCCACATGTGTACTGATTTATCCATGGGCTTCCAGGGTCAGGGTAGAAGTTCTGGGGACCTTTCACAGTTCTTCCATCTTCCTCAAATCCTTTTATAAAAGCTTCAACTGTTCCTGAATGGGCTTTCTCTTTCGTTTTTCCTTCTGGGTTTCCACCATGACACACAATACACTCATTTTTTGGATATCCAGCTTTCTTTGCCACATTGAAAATCTCTTTCATCATTTTTGAATCATAAGGTCTTATAGGCTCTATTCCTTTGTGACATTTAAGACAGTTGTTTTCTTCTTTCGGGTATGCAGAAACAGATATTAAAAGAAACAGAAAAAAAATAAAAACTCTCATAAAAAACCCCACACCTGTTTATAAAACAGATTGATTATATAACATTAGCTCTTTAGTTTTGAGATGTGATTGATACTTGTCATATTAAAAAGTGCTATAAGGTTTATTTGATTTTTGAAGATTGAGAAATCTTTGACAGTTATCATATCTATTTCCATATTTTTATATTAAAATTCCATTAAAAACCAAAAGCTGGAGAGATAATGTTTTACGTTTCAAGGGTTACACCACTGTTCTTTTTTCTTGGATTTTTTGATTTTATTTTTGCGTTAATTTCAAGATTTTTAAACTACGACCATATAGATTTGGCTCTTATAGCGGTTTTTGGTTTTGTATTGCATACGATTTTGGGGGCTGCGTATCAGATAATACCAAACTCACAACAGGAAACTTTAAAGTATCCTAAAGTTTCTTATTTTGTTTTACTTTTAAGCTTTCTTTCTTCCATTGGTCTTTACTTAAGGGAGTTTTCTTTTGCATCAACAGTATCTTTTATTTCTGTATTAATTTTTACAGTTCATGTTTCAACAGTTATAAAAAATATAAAGCCGATTACTGTTAGGTTTCTGATAGTATCGCTTATATATATGAATGTAGCTTCTCTCTTTTTCTTTCTTGCAGAGCTAACAGGAAATATTCTCTACCAGACAGCTATACATACAATGACTGTAGGCTCTATGCTTAATGCTATTTTAGGTGTTCAGCTTGCGTGGATTCCTATGCTTCTCATGCATACTTTGAATGTCCGTTTTGCCAACATCTTTTTTTATCTTCATCAGATATCAACGTTAGGTATATTTTTAGCTTTTTATTTTTTTGATTACAAAAAGATAATGTTTGCAGGCATTTTTGAGTTCATTGTTCTGATACTGTTTTTATATATAGTTTTCTCTTCTGTTAAATCCCACAAACTTGGAAAGATACCTTATGTTGTGAAATTTTTCTTAGGAGGACTGGTTTTTCTCATATCTGGAGTTCTTATGGGAATACATCTTTCAGCCAGTAAAATGTTACAGTTTATAGAGGTTCATCTTGATATGATGATTTTAGGTTTTGGGGGATTAACTATATTTGGGGCTATGCTCCACCTTATGCCGAGGGTTGTATGGAATATGGTTTATATAAAGAAAGCCCAGTCCGGAAAGAAAATTCCAAATGTTTTTCAGGTAATAGATGAAAAAGAGGCTAACATCTCTTTTTATGCTCTTTTTATAGGTGCTGTTATTTCTATTTCGTTTGAGTTCCTTTTAAAAAGAGATTTCTCATCCCTGGTTTATCTTTTTCCTATCCTTTACTTTGGGTATGTTCTTTTCTGGAAACTATTTAAATTTTACAGGGGTTGATGCGCCCGGCAGGATTCGAACCTGCGACCCCCAGCCCCGGAAACCGGTGCTCTATCCTACTGAGCTACGGGCGCTTTAACAAGATTTCTTAGCCTCTTCATATTTATTAAATCCCAGTTTCCTGACTTTGGGGTTTCTAATATAAATGGGAGTTTACTAAAAAACTCATCATTTAGAAAAAGCTCAAATCCTTTTAAACCTATCGAACCTTCTCCTATATGTTCATGTCTATCCTTTCCTGAGTTAAAAGGGGTTTTAGAATCATTACAGTGGATAACATGTACCTTTTCAAGGGATATACTTTTATCTAACTTTTCCTTATATCTGTAAAACTCCTCTTCTTCATTTATTTTATAACCTGCAGAGTATATATGACACGTATCTACACATATACCTGTCTTTTTATCGTAAAATGGCTCTATTAACTGGTATAACTCCTCTATATTTTTACCTATTTCACCTTTTTGACCTGCTAATGTTTCAAATAGGAAGGTTGTATTTTTCAGTTCTACCTGAGAAAAAATCTGTTTTAAGCTTTCTATTATATGCCTGATTGCATCTTTCTCATCCTGTCCTTTGGCTTTTCCTGGATGTATTACATAAAAGTCTATTTTAAGTTCTTCACAAAGCTTTAACTCATTTATAACACCTTTTATAGATTTTTCCCTTAGTTCTTTGTCATCAGAGGCAAGGTTAAAAAGATAAGACGAATGAACAACAACAGGAGAGATACCTGTTTTTTTTCTTTTTTCTAAAAAAAGTCTTTTTTCCTCCTTTTTTCTTTCTTTCCATCTCCATGAACGGGGAGAAGAAACGAAAAACTGTACAGTATCAGCACCTATTTCCAATCCTCTGTCAAATACAAGGTCTAAAGATTTTGATGAAGATACATGGGCACCTATTTTTACCATAGCCTTAACCTGTGCAAGCCTGTTATATACGGATTTGTTTTTTTCTCTTCCCCGATTGTTGTTGTTGGTCCATGTCCAGGGTAAACGATAGTATCATCTGGAAGTTTTACAAGCTTTTTTAAAGATTTAAGAAGCTGTTCCATATTTCCACCGGGGAGGTCTGTCCTTCCTACACTTCCCTTAAAAAGGGTATCTCCTGAGATTAATACTTTGTTCTCTTCATCAAAAAAGCATACACCACCAGGTGTGTGTCCCGGTGTTTCTAATACCTTTAATCTCTTTTTACCTATTTCTATAATATCATTCTCTTTCAGGTCTTTATCAGGTTTTGGACAGGGATACGCATCTATCATTTCAGCAAAACCAGGAAAAATATCGTTGTCTATTAAAAACTCATCTTTTTTGTTCATAAAAAACGGTATGTTAAACTCATTTCTTATAAACCCAACCTGTCCAACATGGTCTAAATGTCCATGGGTTGCTAAAATACATACAGGTTCAAAGCCATCAATCGCATATTTTATCCTTTCCCCTTCTGCACCAGGGTCTATAACAGCCATTTTTCCTGTATCTTCATCTATGAAAAAAATAGTGTTCTCCTGTAATGGACCAACAGCTAATACTTTTACCATGACTTTTCCTTTTGATTTTTATCTTAAGTATTTTGTATCAACAAGGTTTGTTGTGTACGTACCATTTAAAAACTCTTCGTCATTCAGGATTTTTTTATGAAAATCTGTGGTTGTTTTAATTCCTTCAACTATTATCTCCTGTAAAACTCTTTTTCCACGTATAATAGCTTCCTCTCTTGTTTCACCATAAACTATGACTTTTGCTATTAAAGAATCGTAATAAGGTGGTATTCTGTACCCCTGATATATGTGAGTATCAACTCTGACACCAAATCCACCTGGAAGATAAAGTTTTTCTATTGTTCCAGGATTGGGAGAAAATGTCTCCGGATCCTCAGCATTTATTCTAAACTCAATTGCATGCCCTTTGGGTTTTATATCTTCCTGGGTGAAATCCAATTCCTGTCCATCCGC
>CAYTOE010000058.1:4646-9755 GCA_964439255.1 uncultured Aquificales bacterium | reverse complement strand
ACAAGAAGTGCAATAAGAGTTACCATCATAAATGCAATGTAAACATGTATAATACCAATCTGGAAAACTTTTCTGAATTTTGTGAGAAAGGACACATACCAGTCGGTCAGTTTTGTAAAGAATATATCCCATATATCATATGTTTTTGTGATGTATTCTTTATCTGGTAGGAAATACTTTAATTTATTTTCCTTTGTTATAATGCTTTCTTCTGGCTTATACAGAACATCAAAAACCTTTTTTATAGCGTATGAAAATCCTGTAGCAGAGTATTGAGCTTTAGGATTTACTTCATCAAGACCACACCCCCATGTTTCATATATTCTTGTTTTTTGATTTCCGAATATTTTTATTCCAGAGTATACGGTAACAATTATTAAAACTCCTGCTATTAGTAAAGCAAGAGGGGAAATTCTTCCAAAGTGGTAATCTGTTGCTGTTAAAATAAAACCACTTTTTGCAGATATATGCTGTGCTATATCTATACCTGTTAATGGATAAACTACGTTTGATAAAATAGAGGCAATACCTGTAGGGAAAATACCAAAAACAATACATAAAACTGCAAGAATTCCCATACCGATAAGCATAAATATTCCTGCTTCTGTAGCATTTTTCGCTCTTTCAGAGCGAGGATTTCCGAGAAAAGAAATTCCAAAAACTTTTACAAAAGTTGCTGCTGCAAAGGCACCTGTAAGGGCAAGCATCGATGCAAAAACAGGAGTAAATATCTGAATAGCCTGATTGTTAATATTACTTCCAAGGAGTAAAGATTGGTAAGTCAGCCACTCACTTACAAAACCATTAAAAGGAGGAAAAGCAGAAATGGCAATAGAACCTATAAGAAATAAAAGACCGGTAACAGGCATTATTTTTAATAGACCGCCTAAAAATTCCATATTTCTCGTATGGGTTTTTTCCAGAACTACTCCAGCACCTAAGAACAGTAAACCTTTAAATAAGGCATGGTTGTATGTGTGATAAATAGATGCAAGAAGAGATAAAGCTGATAAAACGGGCATATTATAAGAGAAAAATACAACAGACAATCCAACCCCTATAAGGATAATTCCGATATTCTCCATAGATGAGTAT
Organism: uncultured Aquificales bacterium; assembly: GCA_964439255.1. Taxonomy (GTDB): domain Bacteria; phylum Aquificota; class Aquificia; order Aquificales; family Hydrogenothermaceae; genus JAADDV01. The sequence continues at coordinate 8,660 of CAYTOE010000058.1, read as the reverse complement.
GCAAGAAGTCTTTTGATATCTTTCTGAACATAAGCATACATTATTCCAATAAGAGCAGAAGTAGAACCAGCAGCAAGAATTATGAAACCATACCACCATGGAATATTTGTCAGAAAATCAAAATAAAATCTGATAAGCATATAAATAGCGGTTTTTATCATAACTCCGGACATTAAAGCAGAGACATTAGAAGGTGCTACCGGATGAGCCTTTGGAAGCCATATATGAAGTGGAAAAATCCCAGCTTTTGTTCCAAATCCTATAAGTGCAAAAAGAAATATCCAGAATTTTAAATTATCAGGAATATTAGCATGATGCCAATCTGAAAAATCAAGACTTCCCGTTGCAACATACATTAAGACAAAAGAAAGGATTATAAAAGCTGTTCCAAAATGTGTCATTAAGATATAAATAAACCCAGCTTTCTCATTTTCTTTTTCTTTATACTCAAAAATAACAAGGAAAAATGATAAAACAGACATAATTTCCCAGAATATAAGGAATAAAAATCCATTTGAAGCAGATACAACAAGTATCATAGAAGCAATGAAAGAAGTAAAAAGAAATGTAAGAACTGACTTATTTTTATATTCCTTAATATAGTTAATTGAGTATATAGATGAAGCAAAAGCAACAGTAGAAATGATTAGAATAAATAAGAAAGATAACGTATCAATATGAAAAGAAAAATTGAGCAGTGGAATAGATGTCTTTACAGAAAAGGTAAGGTTTGATTTTGAGGATAGATTCTCAATGGAATAAACTATAAAAATCAGAGAAGTTATAGCTTGAGATAGTAGAGATAACCGTGGCTTAAATGATAGAAAAATAGGAATAAGGAGAAAAATAAATATCCATATAAAGCTACTACTGGATTCTTCCAATTAGCCCCAACCTCTTTTTGTTTTTAAATAGCCTTTTACTTTAAATATTCTAAAATGATAAAAAATATATTTCAATATTTGATTATTTCTCCATTGAAGTATAAAGAAATGGTAATATTATTTTCCTGTTTAAAAAAGAAAAGAGGTAAATGAATGGTTTATGATACAGAATTTGATGTTGTTGTGATAGGTGGAGGACATGCAGGTATAGAAGCAGCTTTAGCAGCTGCAAAATTAGGGGTGAAAACTGCCCTTATAACCCTTGATAAAGAAAAAGTAGGTCTGATGCCATGTAATCCTGCAATCGGTGGAATAGCAAAGGGAATAGTTGTCCGTGAGATAGATGCCTTTGGTGGTGAAATGGGAAAGGCTATTGATGCAACAGGCCTTCAGTATAAAACTCTAAACACAAGAAAAGGTCCTGCAGTCCGTTCACCAAGGGCACAGGCAGATAAAGAAGAATACAGAAAGTATATGGTTCATAAAACCCAGAATACAGAAAATCTAACTGTTATAGAAGGAGAGGCAACAGATATTTTCTTAAAGCCCCATTCAAATGAGGTGGAAGGTGTAGAAGTTGATGGAAAGCTCAAAATAAGAACAAAGTCTGTTGTTGTTACAACAGGAACATTTTTAGATGGAGTAATACACATTGGAGATAAACAGATACCTGCAGGAAGAATGGGAGAAAAACCTGCAACAAAACTTCCCCACTTTTATAAAAGGGCTGGTTTTCCTCTCCAGAGGTTTAAAACAGGAACTCCTGCAAGACTTGACAAGAGAACAATAGATTTTTCAGGACTTGAGGAAGCTCCGGGAGATGAGCCTCCACCAAAATTCTCCTTCTGGACAGAGCCTTACGGCTCATACTGGTTCAGAGAAGGGCAAAAAGACCAGATTTCCTGTTATATAACACATACAACACCTGAAACTCATAGAATAATAAGAGAAAATCTCCACAGAACAGCCCTTTATGGAGGAGCAATAACAGGAATAGGTCCAAGATACTGTCCATCTATAGAGGATAAGATTGTAAAATTTGAAAATAAAGAAAGACATACTGTATGGCTTGAGCCTGAGACAAGAGATGGTATAAGCATTTATCCAAATGGTCTTTCAACCTCTTTACCTGAAGATGTTCAGTGGGAAATGTACCGCTCTATTCCGGGACTTGAAAATGTTGTCCTTCTAAAACCTGCCTATGCAATAGAATATGATATTGTCCCTCCGACAGAACTGTATCCAACCCTTGAAACAAAAAGGATAAAAGGTCTATACCATGCAGGAAACTTTAATGGAACGACAGGATATGAGGAAGCGGCAGGACAGGGACTTGTAGCAGGTATAAATGCAGCTCTCAGAGCCCTTGGAAAAGAGCCATTTTATATAAGAAGAGATGAAGCCTACATAGGTGTCATGATAGATGACCTTACAACAAAGGGAGTAATAGAGCCTTACAGACTTTTTACATCCCGCTCAGAGTACAGACTACATCTCAGACAGGATAATCCAATTCTCAGGCTGTATGAAAAAGCCTACAATCTTGGAATGCTAACAGAAGAGCAGTACAGATTTGTAAAAGAGACAGAAGAGGAGATAAAGCAGTGGCTTGAAAGATACAGAGAGGAAAAAACAAAAATAGGAGAAAAAACAGTAACAGCCTTTGAGCTTCTGAAAAGACCAGAGATGAATGTGGAAAAGCTAAAGGAATACAATATTCCTGTTCCTGAAAGGGATTATGTAAGAGAAGAGATTGATATAAATGTTAAATACTCAGGTTACTTTGATAGAGAAAAAAGAATGAATGAAAAAATGAGACATCTTGAGAATATAAAAATTCCTGAAGATATAAAATATGAAGAAATCCCCGGACTGAGAAAAGAGATTATTCAAAAACTCTCAAAAGCAAAACCAATGACCCTTGGACATGCTGCAAGACTTGAAGGAATAACACCAGCAGCAATAACAGCTATTATGATACACCTTGAAAAGATGAGAAAGGTAAAATAAAGGGCTTTTTAGCCCTTTTTTACAAAAATTTCCCACTTGTGTTTCTTTTTTTTACATTCTGTAAAATTTCTAAAATCTATAACACAGCTTTATAAACAACCTGAAACCGTTGTATGTTAAATTTTTTAACAGCTTTCTGTTTCTAAAGCCGTACAAAACCTTCAATATCTATATCTGCAGAAATGGAAGCAAAGTTGCACTAACCTCCTGTGAATACTTATAGGAGGTTAGTGTAATGCTGCGAAAACTTTTTTTGCCTATTTTAGCTATTTTTTCCATCGTTCTTTTTGCTCCTGCAGTGTCTCAAGCTGATGACTGCTGGGAAAATGACGAAGGATGTGGTTATCACTGGAAAAAAAGCCATTTTCCATCAGATTTTTTTAAACATTTCAAAGGTAAATTCTGTTTGCCGTTCTCTTTCCCCTATAACCTTCCTGATGGGTGGGTTACAGCACATGTGAATCTTGATGAAGATAGACTTTATACGAGAATTTTCAGTTTTAAAGACATAACCCATGAATGCAGGTATGCTGTTAAGAATGATAAGGAGTATAATGCATGGTGTTTAGACCAGAACCTGATTGGAAATCCTGATTACGATTATATGGTCAGAATGTTTAATCTCAAGGAGGAACTGCCTGATTTTGGAACGTTTGATACACCAAAAGGAGAGGTTACATTAGAGGAGTTTTTAAAACAGGATTACGATGGAAACTCTATTCCTTACGACAAAATTCTTTACATCATTAACAACAGAGACGGATATTCAAAGGCTGAGGTTCAAGAGGCTATCTGGTACTACACTATGGGGGATGGAAATTTTGAACCTGAAACAGACAGGTACATGGAACTTGTAAATGCTGCTGAAGCTTATGGAGATGGATACAGACCTCCATGTGGTGGAAAGTTAGCTATTTTTGCTATAACAAAAGCAGCTGAAAAAACTCCTGAACTCCAACCATGTGAACTTGGACAGCCATTTATTATTGAGATGCCTGTTCCTAAATGGATGTGTAGACACCGGCATATAGATAAAAAATACTGGAAGAGCCACAAGAAATGGAAGAAAAAGTGGGATGATGATGACTGTGATGACGATGATGATTAAAGAAGGGGGCTT
>CAYTOE010000058.1:0-4546 GCA_964439255.1 uncultured Aquificales bacterium | reverse complement strand
GAAAAAGTGGGATGATGATGACTGTGATGACGATGATGATTAAAGAAGGGGGCTTTTAAGCCCCTTTTATTTTTAAAACTGCAGACAGTTTAAGCTCTTTTTGAAAAGGTAAATAAAAACCAAAAGAGTATCCCTGAAGTGTTAAATCAATACCCTTTTCTGACTGACTTACTGTTTCAACAGGGGACATAAAACAGCATACATTTTTATCAAAAAGAATCTCTATATTTTTCTCTATAAATGGGTCATACACTGATATTCCTTTAATATCTTTTATCTCCCTTTTAGAAAGATTCTCCCCATTCACAAGTACCTTATCAAAATTTGCAAAATGAAAGTTCATCTCAAGTAAAAAAACATTTTCTTCTCTATCTTCTGTTTCAATTTCCATAACATACTCAATAAAATCATCTCCAACTTTAAATACCTTTTTAAGTAAAGTCTCCTTTTTTGTTTCCCTGTATATACCTCCTTTTCTTTCTAAAACAACCTCTTTATCAAAATATTTTTTTATCTCAAAGGGTTGGTTTGCAAAATCTCCATACTCTTTAAAAGAACACCTATAAAAGGAATCGAGGGAAATATTCTTGTCTGTTATATGTTCAATAAATGAGTTTTTGTTGTACCAGTCGTATATGAGTTTATCTCTTATCTTTTCAACAGGAAGTTCAAGTTCCATTTCATGAATCGTTGAAATACCTTCTTCATTTTTAGAATGTTTCTCTTTTTTGAAAAATTTATAATGATACCCCTCTTTTCTCCTTGTTAGTGTATTTTGAATGTTAAACTCTTTATCCTTCAGAGATATTTCTGTTATCTGTCCACCTTCTTTAGTAGAGATTAAAACAATAAAGTTTTCACTTGATATTTTTATGTCTTCATATCCATCAAAAGTTATATCCTTTATTTGTAAACCTTTCCTGCCTTTTATCTTTTCTACTTCCTTTTCCGCTTTTATAATAAATCTGTAAGCATTATTTCTAAGGTTTGGAAGATAAAGACCTCCAAAAACACCATGCCATAAAACATCATTACACTGGGAAGCCATTAAAGGCTCTAAAAAATCCTTTTTATCTTTTATATCTCTGTTTTCAATAGAAAGTTCTAAAAATCTTTTATGTATCCTGTTTGCTTCTGGATATTTAATAAAAAAGTTTTTCCATATACTTCCTTTTACATATTTTTCAAAAAGTTCTTCAAGACCTAACTCTTTGAGCTTTTCTTTTAAAAACTCTATTTCTTCAAAAGCTTCCGGTGGTAAGCTCCACTCTCCCATCTCATAGTAAGATGTTGTCGGAAGATAAACTATACCTTCAGGTTTTTCACTTTCAAAAAAATCTCTGTAAAGAAAACTTTTTATCTCATCGCTTTTTTCAACAGCTTCTAAAAACTCTTTTAACCACCCTTTTTCATAAACCCACTGGTATGTTTTAGGCCATATACCGAATTTTTCTCCATCATCAAATATAATAGCGGCCTTTTTTTTTGGGATTGAACGCAAATAATCAAAAACTCTGTCAACAGGCTTAAAAGGTGTTATGTATCTCAAAGTTTTATCGATAGGGAAAATACCTAACTTTTTTCCCTCTGACTCTGTTAGATAATATCCGTGGAGTGATTCTTTTTTAAATCCTGTAGATATAAAATGGTAATCATCAACCATAACGTATTTTATTCCTACATCTGAAAGGTCTTTTATTATTGTGTCATCCCATACCCTCTCTGTAAGCCAGAGCCCTTTAGGTTCCTGACCAAAATACTCCTTTATAAATCTGTTTAACTTTTCAATCTGAAATTTTCTATCATCTGAAGGTATAGAAGCAAGAACAGGTTCATAAAAGCCACCTGAAAAAAACTCAATCTGTCCTTTATCTGCACATTTTTTCATTAATGAAAAAAGCTCTTTATGGTAAATACGAATATAATCTAAAAGCCAGCCGCTGAAATGAACACTAAAACGAAAATCTGTTTCTGAAACTACTCTAAAAAAAGGTTTGTAGGACTTTTCAACAGCTTCATCTATAACCTCATAAAAATTTTCAACAGGTTGATGACAGTGGATTCCAAAAAGAAGTTTTCTCATCTAAAACTCTCCATATCCAGAAGTATTCATAGCAGAAATACCGATAGCAAAAAGAACAGCGTAAAGCACAATACCCATTAGAATAACTAATACAACTCCTCCTATCGATGTTCCTCCTTCTTTCACAACAAGCCTCTTAAACTCATCCTCTTCTGGATACTTTGTTTTTAACATTACAAGAGTTTCATAAGTTTTTTTTCCGTAAAGGTAATTCCCGTATAAGCCTATACCGACCCAGAGTAAAATCCACAGTATAAAACCTATAAAAGGAATTAATGTTGTTAGATTGATAAGAATGTATAAAAAAGCATAAAGAAACATCTTCCTGTATCCCATCCATGTTGCAGTAAACATGAAAGCAGCCCAGTTCCACGAAATCTTACTTTCACTTGAAGCCATAACTTTCCATTTTGCTATGTAATAATCTGCGTTTTTCTGAACAAACAGCCTTATAACACTCTCATCAAACTCATCAAGAAGTTTTTTTATAACCATAGAATCTCCCCTTTTTCTTTTTCAAGTATTATAAATAAATTCGGGAACTTTTTTATCCTGTTTAAGATATAATCATATAAGAATATCCTCATTTAAGGAGGGAGAGTGGATGTTTAGATTTGTTTTTCTTCTTTTGGCTTTTATTTTTTATTCAAATGCATTTTCTTTACCAGCATACATTCCACACAACCATTTTAATCAACCTCCAAAAGATGAAAATAGTCAGAAAGACTTTCTAAAAGACAGATTACTTTTAAAACTTAAAGATGATTCTTATGCAAATGTACTTAAAGGAATTTTAAAGGATTACGGATTTATTATTGATAAATTTTTTAAAAATACAGGTATATATCTTATAAAAATACCAGAAGGTTTTCCATTAGATGAAGCATTAGAGATGTTTAAAGATTTTGATTTTATTAAATTTGTTGAAAAAGATTTTTTACTAAAAACATGCAACAGGAAGGAACCTAATGACCCTTACTTTAAAAATCAATGGGGGCTCGATAACAGAAGAGATACAGATATAGATATGCCGGAAGCATGGTCTAAAAAAACAGACAGCGAAAAAATAATTGTCGCGGTTATTGATACAGGCATCGATTATAACCATGAAGATTTAAGGGAAAATATCTGGAAGAATGAGAAAGAGTGTAATGGAAAAGTAGGTGTTGATGATGATGGAAATGGTTACAAAGATGACTGTCACGGGTGGAATGCATTAGATGAAAATGGAAATATAGAAGATGATAATGGACATGGAACCCATGTTGCAGGCATATTAGGAGCTGTTGGGAACAATGGGAGAGGAATAGCCGGAGAAAACTGGCATACAAATATAATGGCTCTAAAGTTTATGGACTCAAATGGAAGAGGAAGTGTAAGTGATGCTATTGAGTGTATTGAGTACATAATTGATAATATAAAAAACGGTGTAGATGTAAAAGTTGTAAATGCAAGCTGGGGCTCTTATCAGAGTAGCAAAGCCCTATACGATGCTATTAAAAAGTTGAAAGAAAATGATGTTCTGTTTGTGGCTGCAGCAGGAAATGATAAAAACAACAATGACTCAAAACCTTTTTATCCTGCAAGTTACGACCTTAACAATATAATATCTGTGGCGGCTACTGATAAAGATGACAACCTTGCTTCTTTTTCAAATTATGGAAAAAATTCTGTAGATGTTGCCGCACCTGGTGTTGATATTCTCAGCACAGTTCCTGGTAATAAATATGAGTACAAAAGCGGAACATCAATGGCTACACCTTTTGTCAGCGGACTTGCTGCTTTTATCTGGTCATATAAAACCTCCCTCTCGTACTACGATGTGAAGGCTACTATCGAAGATAATGTTGATAAAATCAATTCTCTGCAAGGTATTATAAAAACAGAAGGGAGAATTAATGCCGAAAAAAGTATAGATAACGCTACTTCCCATATTAAAAAAGAACCTGAAATAAGAATAAAACCTGACCATTACAATTATGGTAATGTAAAAGTTGGTCAGTGGAAAACAGAAAAGTTTGTTATAAGCAATGCTGGGAATGAAACTCTTGAAATATTTGCAATGTACATAGAAGGAAAAGACCATAAAAATTTTAAAATAGTTTCAAATAACTGCCCTCCAGACCTTGAACCTGAACAATCATGCGATATTCTCATAAGATTCTCACCTGAGAATGAGGGAATAAAAGAGGCTGATTTTGTTATTGAAAACAACAGTAATGAAAATCTTAAAAAGGTTCATCTTAAAGGAAAAGGTATAAAGGAAAAAAACAGCTTCTTTAATTTTGATGATTTATTTGGGTTTTCATGGTTTTAAAAGGGGTTTTTCCCCTTTTTAAAGAGTGTATCTTTCACTTTTGTAGGGAAGTATTTCAAGCCCTTTTATTGTTGGGTTTTCCACATTTTTATGCTGTACCAAAACTTTGAATTTTTCCCCCATTCCTTTTGGCAAGACAAGGGTTT
>CAYTOE010000057.1:0-9767 GCA_964439255.1 uncultured Aquificales bacterium | reverse complement strand
CCTAATAAAACCTGCTCTTTTACGCCATGTTTAAGATTTTCATAAAGCTCTTTTATAGCTTTTGGTTGGTCTCCAGCTGGTTCAAAAGGTTTATTTATATTAAAAGGACTCTTTGCCATATTTCTTCCATCTACCTTTTTTTAACCATCATAAGATATTCATAATTTTTCTTTTTATCAAGAAAAATCTATTTCCATGAAATATCTCATAAGAAAGAATATTGAATAACTATATTCTAAGAAAAATTTTTTAGGAGAATAGGTATGTTTGAGAAGTTTACATACTACTTTAAAGAAGGATTTCCTAAAGGGGAAAGTGATTTTTTCATAGCAACAAAAGACAGTTTAGACAAAGAAAACCCATTAAAGGATTTAAAAAATGTTAAATGGGCTGTTTACGATAAAGAAGGAAACCAGATTTCCCCGTTTTTTGACTGGATTTCCCCTTTAGGCTTAGTAAAAGGACAATCTCCTTATTTTAGAGGGACAAAGGACAAAAAAGAGGCATTATTCACAATAGATAAACAGGTAACAGAATGGTTTGAAAAAATAAGGGATAGGGGAGCATTAACAGGGGAAAGTAGATATTTTTGGGGTAAAAAGAACAAATCATTTGCTCTCTATGATATTGAGACAGGAGAAAAGTTAACGCCAGACTTTAAATCATCAGTGTTAGCCGGAGCTGTTTTAGGTGTATCAAGGTATGTAGTTGGAAGTTATGGCAATGAGATATTTTTTATCTACGATTTTGAAAAAGAAGAGAAGATTTCAAGAGATTTTGATGAAGATGAACTTATTTACATTTTAAGAGAGTTGAAAGGAAATCTTGAAAAAGCCCTTGAATATCTAAAAAGCGAAAAAGTAATTCAAAAATAAGGATTTATGATAAACCTCATCCCCTCCATCTAAACAGCAGTTAGTTTTAAAAGTATAAAAAGATGGAGGGTTTAAAAATGAAGTTAGAACCTAAAGATTATCTCAAACCAAAAGGTCTTGAAGGTATATCAGACCAGCAAATAGAGGTTCATTTTGAAGCCCATTACAAAGGTTATATTGCAAAGTACAATGAAATTCAGGAAAAGTTAGCTGATTTTTCATTTGCAGACAGGTCAAAAGCAAATCAGAACTACTCAGAGTATAGAGCATTAAAAGTTGAAGAAAGTTTTAACTATATGGGTGTAGTTCTTCATGAGCTTTATTTTGAACATCTAATAGGTGGTGGGAAAGGGGAACCATCTTCAGAGCTTGGAGAACTGATAGAAAAAACTTTTGGAAGTGTTGAAAACTGTCTTAATGAGATAAAAGCAACCGGCATTGCATGCAGAGGTTGGGCACTTCTGTCCTACGACCTCTATAATGGTCAATTGGTTGTGAATGGTCTTGATGCCCACAATAACCTTGGAATGGTTATGACTGTTCCCCTAATTGTGTTAGATGTTTATGAACATGCCTATTATATTGACCAGAAAAATAAAAGACCACCCTATATAGATGCCTTCTTTAAAAATCTGAACTGGGAAGTTATTAATAGAAGATTTGAAAAACTGAATAGATAAAGTCTCTGTTAACGTTTTGTTAACAAAATCAATGTAAAATTCTGGAAAACTAATTACGATAATGTTAGCGAAAATTAACTCAACACAAAAATATAATGGAGATAAACAAGATTCTTTACCACATAAAAGCTGTTTTAAACAGTTATTCTGAGGTTATTTTCCTGCAGAGTGCTACAGGAGGTTTTTTCCTTTTCCTTTTAACATTTTTAAATCCGAATGTTGGTTTTGCAGGACTTATAGCTGTAGTCTCTGCCTATCTTTTTGCAAGATTTCTTAATATGGGAAAAGAGTTTCTGTCTTCTGGTTTCTACACATACAATCCCTTACTTGTAGGTCTTTCAATAGGTTATCTATTTAAAATAACCCCTTTAACCATTTTTTTTACAATGGTTTCTGGTGTTTTCACACTTGTTTTTTCAATTATGCTAAACAGTATCTTTTACACATATCTAAGGGTTCCTATCTTGAGTTTTCCTTTTGTTTTCATAAGCTCAACAATTTATTTAGCTGTTTCCTCTTACTCAAATCTGTTTGTGAACTCTTTTTATCCCCATAATTTTTTCTCTTTTTTAGAAGAAAATGTTCCTGTTTATATAGCGAGTTTTTTTAAATCCCTTGGAACTATTATTTTTACCCCTTCTGTTATCGCCGGAATAGTAATATCTGTTATCCTTCTTTTTTACTCAAGAATACTTTTTTTCCTTGCTGTCATTGGATATTACACAGGCGCTTTAATAACAGGTTTTTTAACAGGTTCTTTCAACCAGTCTTTTTCAGACATTAATTTTTTTAATTTTATTCTTATATCTATGGCTTTAGGCGGAATTTTTCTTATTCCCTCTGTTAAATCCTACATAATCTCTATAACAGCGGTTGCTATATCTATAACTATGCTTTCAGCTGCTGAGGTTTTCTGGTCTTTTTACGGTGTCCCAGCATTCACATTTCCCTTTAACTTTATAACAATCTCTTTTATTTATGTTCTTGGACTTCTCTCATTCCCTATGGTTGCCAGATATATAAGAAAGACCCCTGAAGAAACCCTTGATTTTTACTTAACATCTTTAAACAGATTTAGAGGAACTGAAAGGGGTATTTACCTTCCATTTTCTGGGAAATGGAAGGTATGGCAGGGATTTGATGGAAAGTGGACTCATAAAGGAGCATGGAGATACGCCTATGATTTTGTTATTACAGATGAAAATGGAAAAAGATTTAAAGGAGATGGTCTCAGATTAGAGGATTACTATGCTTACAGAAAGCCTGTTCTTTCACCTGTCAGAGGAAGGGTTGTAAAGGTTATAAATGACCTTCCTGACAATCAGATTGGTCAGGTAGATAAGGTAAACAACTGGGGAAACCTTGTAATTATTCAGGATGAAAGGGGTTTTTATGTTGAGATTTCCCATCTTTCCCAGTACTCAATAAAAGTAAAAGAGGGAGATTGGGTTGAGGTTGGGACATTTTTAGGTCTTTGTGGAAATTCTGGTTATTCCCCTGAACCCCATATACATATTCAGATTCAACTTACTCCAGATATTGGAGGATACACAGTACCTTTTAGCTTTGTAAGTTATATATCAAAAAATCATTTTTTCTCAAACGACAATCCAGTTGAAGGGGAGATTTTAGAATCTGTTTATCCTGATAAAGGGTTAGATATGAAAATGAACTTTATTTTAGATGAAGAATACATATATGAAGTCTTTGTTCATAATAAAAAAGTTGAAGAAATAAAGCTAACTGTAAAAATGGGTATAGATGGTACGTTTTATTTTGATACTGGAAAAGGAAAACTATTTTTTGGAAAACAGAATGGAACATTTTACTTCTACAGATACGAAGGTAATGACAGATTTTTGAAACTGTTTTTTGTTTCACTTCCAAAGCTTCCACTTATAAAAAAGAAAAATCTTTTCTGGGAAGATTTTATACCTATATCAAGAGCTTTAAAAAATCCCCTAAAAAGAAGTTTAGTCCTGTTTTTAGCATCTTTTAACCACAAATTAGCCCAGGTTTCCTATGAAGGACAGTTTTTAGAAGACAATCTTATAGAGGGAAAAATAGTATCTAAAACTCTAAATCTAAAAGAAAAAGCTTTTATCTTTCTCTCAGAAGAAAAAGGAATAAAAAGTATCCAGTTTGGAGAGATACTTATCCATCTTAAGAACACAAAAAGGGAGGATAACTTATGAAAAAATTTACCATTACAGCTTTATGTACTGTTTCATTTTTAGGGTTTTCTTACGGAAAAGATAATTTGCTTTTTAGCTCTTTTATTTATGGAACACCCCTTATATACTCGGATTCAAATGTAAAAGACAAAGGCTATACAGCAGGTTTTTATGGATACTTAGGTTTTGGTCTTCACCACTCATTTGAAGGTGATGTTGAGTTCACAAAAATAGATTACAAAGATGGTTCAACTTTAAATCAGACAGACCTTACATTTATCTACACAAACTACTCTTTGAAAAACTACAGACTAAAAGCAGGCTTCCATTACATTATTTCAGATGACAGATTAACAGACAGAGGAAAAGTTTTTCTACTTAGTGCCGAAAGATACAAACTTTACAGGTGGAATATAGGTATTGAAGGAACAGTTTCCATTTATGATAACTACAATCCAGAACTGACTGTTTATCAGGTCTGTCCAAAAGTTGGATTTTACTTTGGGAATTACTACAGATACGGCAGCTTTTATTCTGAAACAAAAGGTTACTATATAAATCTCTCTGATGATGTAGGTTTAGGAAAAAATTTCTACTCAGTGGAAGAAAATCTGTTTTATTATTACAAAAATTGGACTGGGAAAATTTTTGGATGGATAGGGAAACAGTCTTTTGCTGTAAGGAACGGAGGTTTTGTAGTTTACAACCTTTCAGAAAAACATAAAGGGGGATATGGTGGTTCTATCTCTTACAGGTACAAAAAAGCTTCAGCTTCTTTAACAGTTTTTAACGAAATTTTTGAAGATGTAGGATACAATAATAACGCTTCACTCACTGTAGCTGTTTTTAATCTTGGATACAGATTTTAGAGGAAAAAATGCTTAGAGCACTGGTTATTTTCCTGTTTTTAACAACAGTCTCTTTCGGACTAACAGAAGAAAAGATAAAAGAGGCTTACAGTAAATCTTTTCAGTATGAGAAAATAGGAAGATATAAGGACGCCATAAAAGCTTTATCTGCTGTTTACAATGAATATCCAGATGGCTATACAATCAATTTACGTTTAGGATGGCTTTACTATCTCTCAAAAAAATATGCAAATTCTATTTTCCACTACGAAAAAGCTATTAAGATTAATCCATATTCTATTGAGGCAAAGCTTGGATACACTTTGCCTCTTTTAGCACAGGAGAGGTTTTCTGATGTTGAGAAGGTTTGCTATCAGATTTTATACACAGATTACTACAACTACTACGGAAATCTCAGGCTTTCCTATGTCCTTAGAATGCAGAAAAAATACGACCTTGCAGAAAAAGTCTCAAAAAAGATGCTGTACATATACCCTACAGATATTAACTTTCTAACAGAACTTGGTATTATTGAATATCTAAAAGGTAGCAAAAAAGAAGCAATAAAGATATTCAAAAATATCCTTATCTTAGACCCTGAAAATTCAACCGCAAAAAAGTATGTTAAGTAGTTGAAATCCCCTTTTCTTTTTATCTCTATGAGCCTATAGTTATTTAATAAAACAGTTTATAATAAGAGAGTATGATAAAACTAAAAAAATCTGGTGTTTTTTTTGTTGAGGACAACGGAAATAAGGAAAAATTAAAAAAGCTCTTCAAGGAGGATTTTTACAAAAAAGAAGGGAGCTATTTTATAAAAGGTTCTGAAGAAAATTACAATAAACTCAGGATATATTTTGACAGTATTTTAGAAAAAAGCTGTTATCTTTACCCTCTTATAAAAAAACTCAAAAAAAGAAAACTAAAAACCAAAACAAAAGAGCTTTATATTTACATAAACAGAAAATTTTTAGATTTTATCAATAAAAAACCTGAAGAAGTAGATATGGAAGATATTAAAAGATACATAAATTATCTGAAAAAAGAAGGGAAAAAAAGTTCAACAATAAACACAGCAATTAATGCATTAAAGTTTTTTTATGAAGATACTCTTGGAATACACAACTTTAAAAATATATATCTGGTAAACAGAAAAAATATACCAAAAGTTTTTTCAAGAAAAGAGATAAAAAGAATCCTAAAAAGTATAGAAAATCAAAAACATAAACTTCTAATCCAGCTTGCCTATGGATGCGGTTTAAAACTTGGTGAGCTTAGAAGAATAAAAATCTCAGATATAGACCTTGGGAAGAAACGTTTATCAATAAGAGATAAAAACTATAAAATTATCAGAACAGTTCCTATACCTGAAACAGCTGTAAAAGAGATAAAATCCTACATAACAGGATATTACAGAGATAGAGATGGTTTTTCAGATTATCTCTTTTTTTCAGAGTCTAAAAAGAACAAAACAGGAAAGATAACAGAAAGGACAATTGAGGAAGTTTTCCAGAAAGCCGTCAGAAAAGCCGGATTAAAAGGACATTTTACATTCAACTCTCTAAGGGATAGCTTTGTTGTTCATTTACTTGAAAGGGGATTTCCCATTGAGGAAATAATGAAAATTGTAGGTATGAAAAAAAGCCAGTTTTATAACAGATACAGCTTTTATATAAAATCAATTCAGAGTAACATATTCCCAGATTTACTTAACTTTCAGGATATTAATATTTGAAAATAAATCGCTACTGTATATAAAAAAACCCTAAAAATACATAAAATTTCAAATTTATTTTTCCATTGTTAACTTCTTTTTAATAAAAAAATTTTTGTTAAAAAGAAACAAAATCTCTATTTTTTCCTTATTTTTGTAATTTTTTCAAAAATTAAATGTATTCCCTTTAAAGATAGAAGTCTTTCATTCCAGTACAAAATTTTTAATAGGATACTACAAACGGAGGATTTAATCATGAGGAGGTTTTCAGTTTTTCTGGCGCTACTCGTTGGGTTTATTATCTGGAGCTGTGGAGGCGGTGGCGGAGGTGGTGGAGGTGAACAGCCAACACCAACACCTTCACAGTACACCGGGAAAGCAATTCTTGGTAATCTTGCAGGAGCTACAGTAAAGATATTCAGAGTTGATAATGACGGTTCACTTACTCTTCTATGGACAGAAACAACATCAAACGGAAACACACTTGATGAAATTGGAAATTTCAATTCCCACGCAAATGAACTTGATGATAATACCCTTTATATCTATCAGGTTTCAGGTGGTAATGACTGGGATGTTGATGAAGATGGAGTAAAAGATGCAGCACCAACAGAAAATAAAGGTGCTATCAGGGCTATTGTTTTGGGTAAAGAGGTGAAAGAAGTTGGAAATAATTTTGTTGTTTCAGCTTTAACGGAATTCCAGTACAGATGGCTTGCAAGATATCTGAAGTATAACTTTGACAGAAATAAACTTTTACAGGAAAGAGATAGAATAGCATCTAAATTTTTAACTCAGGATTTAAATGGTGATTCCACTATAAATCAGAAAGATATCATTTCGTTTGTTCCACAAACTGATAAAGATAAGGTTCATCCTGTTATTTATGCTCAGGGGGAAAAAGCATTAGAAGCTCTTCACAAAGATAAACCTTTTGTTCCAAGACTTGCTACATCTATTAAAAAATATAATTTTGGTGGTAACTGTAAGGATGTTATTATCGATGGAAATTACGCCTACGTAGTATCCCCATTTAAAATTCTTGACATTTCAGACCCAAAAAACCCTTCCGTAGTTTCTCAGTTAGATACTATATATGGATATAGATTATTCAAAGATGGAAATTACATTTATATAGCGGATAGGGATCGTGGCTTTCATATAGTGGATGTATCTGACCCAAATAATCCACAGGAGAAAGGCTCTATTTACCTGTATGATAACGATTTTTATGATGTCTTTGTTTCAGGGGATTATGCTTATATAGCAGGTAATTTCAGTAGAAACTTCATAATATTAGACATATCAGATAAAACAAATCCTGTGTCTGTGAAGATATTAGATATGGGTGAAAGAATATTAAGTGTTGCTGTAAAAGGGAATTATGCTTATGTTGGAGGAAAACGTAATCTTTATGTGATTGATATAACAGATAAAAATAATCCCTCTCCTGTGAAAACATTTTCAGGTGAAACAGAAGATATAGCTATTAAGGATAATTATCTTTATAGGGCAACAGCTGGAATTGTTATCTATGATTTATCAAATCCAGCTAATCCAGTGCAGGTTGGAAGACGTTATACAGGTATTTTATCAGAATCAATACTTATCAATGGAAATTATGCTTATGTTGGAGATACTAAAGGTGTTGAAGTAATAGATATTACAGACAAAACAAATCCTCAGCTAATTGGAAATTTTTCTTATGGCAAATATGTCTATGGTATTGCAAAAAAAGGAGATTATCTTTTCCTTGCATTATATGCCAATTATCTGGAAATCGCTTCAACATTATCAGGTCTTCAGAACATATCTTCAAAAGATTTTGATGAACCTTCAATTGTAAACTTTATAGAAAATATTGGTCGTGCTTATGGATTATTCATAGACAACGATTATCTTTATGTTGCTAATGGAGGTGGAGGATTAAAAATATACGATATTTCTAATCTTCCTGAGATTTCTCTTGTAGGTTCTGCTACTGACGCATCTTTTGCACTTAAAGTCTTTGTCTCAGGGGATTATGCTTATATTGCAGCAAGTGGTAATGGACTTAAGATTGTAGATATTTCAGATAAATCAAATCCACAGGTTTTATCAACACTTAATGTAGCAGTTTTTGACCTGTATAAAGCCGGTGATTATGTGTATTTAGCAGGTGGCAGTTCAAAAAATATGTATATCATTGATGTATCAGACCCAAATAACCCTTCAATAGAAGGAACCTTCACTACTACAAATTATGTATATGATGTGGTTGTCTCAGGAAACTACGCTTATATTGCTAACTTTACAGACGGTTTAAAAGTTATAAATATATCTGACCCATCAAATCCATCTGATGCTGCCTCTTTAGATACAAATTCTGCTTATGGAGTGAGTATTTACGGCAACTATCTTTATTTATCTGATGGTGGCTATGGATTGAAAATAATAGATGTAACAAATCCAGAAAGTCCTTCTCTTGTAGGTTCAGTAGATACTCCTTTTTTTGCACGGCATACTCTTGTTTATGGAGATTATGCATTTGTTTCTGATGATTCATCCGGTGTCCAAATAGTTAACATATCAGATAAATCTCATCCTGATATAGAAGAGTTCATAAAAACAAAACATTATGCATACGAAACAGTTATTAAAAACAGCTACCTGTTTATATCTGATAGGGCGGGAGGTATATTAATTGTTGACCTTCGTATCTTTGACGAGCTTTAAAATACATAAGGGGAAGGTAATCTTCCCCTACTTTTTCAAAAACTCTGATATTTTAAACACTGGATAGAAATCAAAACCTTCTTTTCTTATATTTTCCTCTCCCCCCTCTTCTCTATCAACAATCGCTATAATTCCAAGTATTTCAAGACCAAAATCTTTAGCAACTTTTGCAGCTTTTAAAGATGAACCTGCTGTTGTAACAACATCCTCGACAATAAAAACCCTCTCACCCGGTTTAACATTTCCTTCTATCTGTTTTCCTGTTCCATGTCCTTTAGGTTCTTTTCTTACGACAAAAGGTTTTATAGGCTGTTTCTTTATATAAGAAATCATAGAGGTTGCATAGGAAATAGGGTCAGCTCCAAGTGTCAACCCCCCAATAGCATCAGGATTCTTTTCTTTTATTAATTCAAAAATAAGATTTCCGATAATGTAACCACCTTCCGGGTCAAGGGTAATAGTTCTCAAATCCATATAGTACGTGCTCATTTTTCCAGAAGAAAGTTTAAAAATCGGCCTGTCTGAAACCTTCAAAGCCCTTTCCCTTATAAGTTCCCTTAATCTTTCTTTAAAATCCATAAGAACCTCCTTGAAAAAAATAAAAAAAATTCTATCAGATTAAGGAATAAACATAATAATGATTTATAATTATGTTTGATAAAAACAAATAATTGGAGGACATCTTGAAATCCTTAACGATTTCAGCAAATGAGATAAGAGAGAGCTTTTTAAAATATTTTGAGGAAAAGGGGCACACAAGG
>CAYTOE010000056.1:0-9802 GCA_964439255.1 uncultured Aquificales bacterium | reverse complement strand
TTTTTCCAGTAATCTCCATCTGGTTCTTGCCAGTGATCCCATCTTTCAAAAGGTGGATAGTAATCAAGATGCTCTGGTGTAAATGTAATATTTGCTTCTGTTTGAGACGGTGAAGATGCTACAGATTTTTCAACAACACCTTTAGCAAGAGCAGCTCCACCTATTGCTGCTGCAACTCCTTTTAAAAAGTTCCTCCTTGACGTTCTCATTTATGCTACCCTCCTATTTTTAACTTAATGGTAAACATTGTGGAGCTAATAACCAGGCATGTTTAATAAGCCATAAACCTACAAGCGCAGATAAAGAACCTAAAAGTATGTATTGATACTTTCTCTTTTCATTAGCAATGCCAACAAGAACCATAGGGATAATAAATGTAAGAACCATACCTATCCAGAAAAACGGAGCCACCTCTCCAAAAGCCAAAATCTCTATAACTCTGTGGGCAAATTCACTGTGAATTTTTGCAAAGAAAAGCTCACCAATAAACATAGCAGCAGCTAAACCTGCACTCCCAAACAGAATATATCCAAGCTCTCTTCTTATATTTTCCTGTAGAGGTTTACCAAATATAGAATCTATAAAAAGGTAAGCTGCTGAACCTGCAATCACAGCACTTAAAAGCATAGAAATCATCTCTGCAGGGAATACCCAAACTTCTCTTCCTGTAGACTCTCCCATAATACCAGCTGTGTAGATAGTCGAGAAAAATGCAAGGATAAAACCTGGTATAGCAATTCTATCAAAAAGTTTTCTGTTTCCTGTTACCCATGCCCAGAAAGATATCAAAAGGACAATAACAAAAGCTGAAACAACCCATGCTCCAAGGGTTACTGCTGAGGTAAAGTGTGGATGTGCAAAAATATGCCAGAATCTGAACATATGGTGTAAGTCTAAAACAGTTACTAAAAGAGTTATACCAATGAATACAATTCCAAGAATCGGAAGCCATTTTCTAAAAAAACCATCTTGCTCAGGATATCTTTTTATGAAATAAAGCCCAAGGAGGAATGTCCCTGTAGCTATACTTTTTGCCCACATGTTTGTGGAAACAAGCCATCCCCACACTACCTTAGGTAGTGCAACATCAAATGTTACTTCTGCACCTATCATGATTAATGCCCTCCTATGTGGTCTAAAAACTTAACTTCTGTAAATAATGTGTATCCTTCTGGTCTTTCTGAAGCCAATGGATCAAGTGCAACTGTTGAACCTCTAACGTAGAAATGTTTTGGATGTGTATTTAATTCTGGTTTTCTAACCATAACATCTCTGTGAGATTTTAGATACTTTGATATTTCTGACTCTGGATCATCTAAATCTCCAAAAATATTTGCGTGCGTAGGACACGCCACAACACATGCAGGCATTAATCCTACCTCGATTCTATGAGCACAGTAGGTACATTTATCTGCAGAGTTTGTAATAGGGTCAAGATAAATAGCGTTGTAAGGACAGGCCATCATACATGAAGCACAACCAATACATCTTTCGTGGTCTACGTTAACAATACCGTTTGGTAAATAGTGGAGTGCTGAAACTGGGCATATTCTTTCGCAAGGTGCATTTTCACAGTGATTACACCTAAGGGGAACAAAATGCCTTTTTACATCAGGAAATTCACCCTGGTCTATGTACTTTACCCTGAGTCTCCAGCTGTGGAGTGGAACGTTATTTTCTGCCTTACAGGCGACAGCACAGGCCATACAACCCATACACCTGCTCAGGTCTACTAAAAAACCTAATCTCATGGAAATCCCTCCTAAAAGTATTTACCAAGCAAAGGGAGAGGAAAAAACTCTCCCTACTATTATAGACAACCTTTGAAAAAGCCTGGTTTTGGCTTTGGTGTTATCTCAAACTCAGAAAATTCAATTACAGTTAAATCACCTTTCTTTCCAACAGGAACAGCTGTTCCATCAATACTTCCTCCAAAACCTTCTAACAGCTCTGACCAGTAAACCCCTTCTTTTGAAGGTTTAACAGCATAGTATTCACCTTCTGTAACATCAAAAATTACTATATTAGGTGTACCTTCATATATATCCTTTACACCTTCCCACGCAGCATGTGGTGGACATGAAGATAAAACATCAAACTCACCACTTTCTTCAGCTTCTTTTGCACAAGGTAAAGCTGTAATGACAGCAGATGTGAACTCTAACTCCTCTTCTTCCTCTTCTTCCACATCAGCAGCCTGTTGTTCTTCAGCATACACATGGGATGTAAACTCCACTGTGGAAAGGAGAAAAGCAAGACTTAATATTGAGGCAAATATTTTTTTCATTTTTGTACCTCCAATTATTTAAAGTTTTTCCAGTCAACGAGGGTTTTTAAGTAAGCAACAATATCATTTATATCTTTCTCAGATAAATGGGCAAATGTTGGCATTTTAGACTGTTTTTTACCATCTGTTTTAATGTACCATTCATATAGAGAGTTGTTAGGATAAGCTTTGAATCTATCCGGATTTGATTTCATATAATGTCTGTTAATATTTAGATTTCTTATAACTACATCATTTGGATTTAGAATAGATTCTTTAAGATATATAGCGTTTGCAATTCCACCTATATCTGACAGGTTAGGTGCCATTCCTTCAGGTGCTGTTTGAACTTCTGAAGTTCTATGGCATCCTGTACATCCATTTGTCATGAATAATTTTTTTCCATTCTCAGGATCACCAATATCTTTTCCTTTTTCAGACCAGTCAGCGTATGGTCCTCCCCATGAAACATAATTAAGATAAGCTTTATCAAGCTTGTAATTTTTAAGTCTTATAAATTTCCATCTTGATAGAGATTTTAGGCCGTCTCTTTCATATTTATTACCATCCCAGATTGCGAAAGCAACAGGAACAAGACCGGCCTTAAGATTTGAGTTATTTGTAGATAAAGGTCTTTTAAATACAGCTTCCCACTCTTTGTTCTTTTTATCGTATCTCATAACAATATCTACATTGTCAGCTTTCACTTCTGTGAGCGAGCCAAAACCTTTAGATAAGAAAACCTTCTGATAATCTCTTCCAGCAACATTTTTTTGAAGATAAACAGTAACCGGATGTTTTTCGTCTCCCATTCCAACATAAGGGAGTGTTATTCCTTTTCCAAACTTATTTGGGAACTCAATACTTACACCATCTGCAAACTGATTTGTTGTAAAAGCTGGCTGAATAGAAGGGGTTTCATCTTTCCATCTAATATAAACAGCGATGTTTTTGCTGTTGTAAACAGCTTTAACTACAGCTTTAACAGGTTCCTTTTTTGGTATTAAAGCATTGGCTTTTTTATCGTTTAATCTTACTGAAACCTGTGGATAGAGGGTTATTGCTGTTCCTTTTGCCTTTTCCCATACAGAATCGTCAGGGTTTGTTGATATTTTTCCTTTTATATATGAAGCATCTATTACCTCATATTTGAAAAATCCGCTTTCAGCTGCAACAGCAGAAACAGATATAGCTGTAATTCCTATTACAGCAGCTTTTAAAGCTTTTTTCATCTATCTTTCCTCCTTGATTTATCTTTTTAAAAAGAGGGAGGGACTCCCGATTAGTGATGTCCCTCTTTTTCTTTTTTCATAGCTGGTTGTGTCTGAAAGTAAACCTTTCCATAAACACTTTCTTCTTTCTGTGTATTAGCACCCTGTATGTATCTCTGGTCAATAATTTTGAAGTACTCTGAACCTTTTAATCCTTTTTCTGCAGCTACTTTATCATAGTAGTTGTGATCAAGTCTGAACATATCTGCATGGTTATAGGCTATAAGGATATCCATTAATTCAGACTCTTCTCCCCTTTCTCTTTTTGCCATTTCTTCTTTCAATGTTTTTATAGCCTGATGAACTTCTGGGCCAAATAGTTTTTCAAGGTATTCAACAGGTATTCTCTGTTCATTTTCCACAGGCTTTCCGTCTTCATCAAATTTTGGTGGAGCTATTACAGGTGGAACGTAGTAAACATTAGGTTGTGTTCCAAAATCAGGTCTAAGTGGTAAAGCAACTTTATATTTATGAACAAGTTTGTAAACCTGTGAATCTTCATCATCTAAGAAGCCAACAAATCTGATTCTTCCTACACATTGATGAGCACAGGCAGGAGGAAGTCCTTTTTCGATTCTTGGGAAACAGAATATACATTTTTCTGATTTGGAAAGTTTAGGGTTGAAATATATTTTCTTGTAAGGACATCCAGCAATACAGTATCTGTACCCCTGACATCTATCTAAGTCTACAAGAACAATTCCATCCTGTTCCCTTTTAAATATCGCCTCTCTTGGGCATGCAGCAAGACATCCAGGATTTGAACAATGGTTACATATTCTTGGAATGTAGAAGAAGTAAGAGTTTGGCCAGTCACCAATACCTACATCCTCATCCCAGTTTGGACCCCATACAGGATCAGAGTTTGGTGATAAAACGAAATCGTCTGCAGGAGTATTAAAAATCTCATCATGGTTATAATCCCAGGGTACACCATAATCTAAAACCATATCTGGAATAATTCCATCCTTTAGATTACCCTGTTCATCAAATCCACCACCTGCTTCCATCCAGTTTCTTGGATAACCCGCTCCTGGATGTGTTTCAACGTTGTTCCAGTACATATACTCTCTACCATTTCTATTTGTCCATTGTGTTTTACATGCCACAGTACACGTCTGGCAACCGATACATTTATTTAAATCCATTACCATTGCTAATTGTCTTTTAGCCATTTAAATAACCTCCTTTTAAGCTTTCTCTATATCTACTGTAGTTTCATAGGCATGCTGGTTTCCATCCCAGTTTCCGCCAAACATGATGTGTCCCCAGCCATCTGAAAGCTCCAGTAGATTGAGAGGAGATGCGTTTACAGCGTTATGAGACTTATTTCCTTTGAAGTAGAACGGTTCCCAACCGTGCTCTAAGATAATGGCATCTTTAGGACATGATGGATAAACCTTTGCCATAGCATAAAACTCTCCAAGGTCATTAAATACTTTTATCTCATCACCATCTTTTATGCCTTTCTTCTTAGCTATTTCTGGGTTAATCATAACGTAAGGTTTACCCCTTTGAAGTCTCTGTAATAGAGAAGATTCTTTGTATGTTGAGTGGATTGACCATCTTGCGTGGGGAGTCATCATTACAAATGGAAATCTCTTAGGTCTTATTGGTTCTTTGGCTGTTGGTACATTAGCACCCATTTCAATCCATCTTTCATGATCAACATAATAGGTGAGCCTTCCTGATAGAGTTTCAAACCTTTCAAAGAGGTAAAGGTTGTTTTCAAAAGAGTTGTAAGGTTTATCTGGATAGAGAGGAGATGTTTTTCCTGCTTTATCATTTAACTGGATAAATCCACCTCTTTTTCTTACAGTTTCAATAGTGTTTGGTTTAAACTGGTCAACACTCTCAAGGGCAAGTTCTACAGCATCTCTATCTGTTCTGAGATGACCACCTTTTGTGTACTCTTCTACAACTTTATCAAGGTCTCTGTAGCCTGTTTTTGAGTGGGTTGGGTCAGGAATCTTAATGTATTTCTTATCCCCTGTTTCTTTGTATTTCTTCATTGCCAATTCTTGAAGTTTTTCAACAATCATCGTACATATTTCCCACTCAGACTTAGATTCACCAACAGGCTTCAGGTTTTGAGGTGGCTGTGCCATATTAGCATATCTGTGGTATCCAGGGTTTGTTCTTATATCCCATACCTCATACATAGATTTTGCAGGGAGTAGAATATCTGCATACTGGGCTGTTGAGTTCATTCTCCAGTCAACATAGGCAAAGAATTTTGCCTTTTTAAGGAATGCTTCCCTATATGTTGCACCTTTACTTCTTCTAAATCTTGAATCTCCAAAAATAAGGAAAGTTTCAACTGTATCCCAGTAAGGTTTTCCATCTTTGTTATGGAAACTTTCTTTCCATTTTTTGTCATCTCCATAATTAGAAAGGTCTTCTTTAACTTTCTTTAAATACTCTTCTTTAGAAAGACCTGTTGCTCTCCTTATATCTTCATCATCATAAAGTTTCTCTATATCTTTAAGCATATTTCCAAGAATAAATTCCTGAACAAATCCAGAGGCAAATCTCTGCTTATACTTACCTGCAAATCCAGAAAGTTTACCCATTCCAGAAATAGCCCATTCATTTTCAGAGTTAAACCCACCGTAAGGTCCAAGTCTTCCAACAAGTCCAGGTATTGATGCTATAGCTCTTTGGGCAAGTAATCCGTTGAAATATTTACCTATTGTGAATCCCATTGAAATCATGACAACCTTTGGAAGAGCTATGTCTTTGGCAAGTTGTTCAACGATTGTCGGATGTACACCTGTTAATTTCCATGTCTTTTCAGCTGCAAA
The DNA here is from genome assembly GCA_964439255.1 of uncultured Aquificales bacterium. GTDB lineage: Bacteria > Aquificota > Aquificia > Aquificales > Hydrogenothermaceae > JAADDV01. Next base: position 3,461 of record CAYTOE010000056.1, on the reverse strand, counting down.
CTTAGAAGCTTCTTTTTTCACCAGCTCAAAAACAGTTGTTACCTTTACTTTTTTACCATCTTTCAGTGTTACTTCCCATGTACCTTCGAGAGCAGGGTCTATATCCCATCCAACGTCTTTTAATCTTAGAGTTTTTACTGGAGCACCTTCTGTTCCAGGCATTACAGTAAGTTTATTTGTTTTAGTGTTCCAGGAGAAGAAGGTTGATTCAGGTTCAAACTCTTTTCCTTCTCCTTTTTCTTCAAATATTTTGAATGTTTCTTTATCAAATTCAGGAGATTTTTCAGGATCTATATCTGAAAGTCTTAAGAGTTTTTTGTTATCAAGCCTTACAAGGAAAGGAAGGTCTGTGAAGTGCTTTACGAATTTTGGCTTATAAAGTTTTTTCTGGATGATTTCATTGATGATAGCCATCGCCAGAAAACCATCATAACCAGCTCTAACAGGAACCCAGAGATCAGCGTGAACACAAGAAGCGTTAAAATCTGGAGTGATTACAATATTCTTAGCTCCGTTGTATCTTCCTTCCCATAAAAAGTGGGCATCTGGAATTCTTGTTTTGTTAGGATCCTGTCCCCACCATATATTTACGTTTGTTGTGTAGAAAAAGTCATAAGAACATCCTATATTACCTTCTCCATAAACAACAGTAACACCCGGGAACATATCACCAACATAAGAAGCGATATAGTTTCTTACAGCTCCAAGAAGTGTACCAAGTCTTTTACCTGCAGCACCTCTTCCTTCTGTGAGCATTCCTGCTCCTACGTGTATAAAGAGGCCTTCTGGACCTTTTGTTAACATTGTTTCATAGATATTTTTGGCAACCTCTGTTATAGCCTCATCCCATGTAATCCTTTTCCATTTTCCTTCTCCTCTTTTTCCAACCCTTTTTAGAGGATATAGGATTCTATCTTTTTCATAAGTTACATGGGAATGCTGAACACCTTTGTTACATCCCCTCGGGTTAAAGTCTGGTATTTTTGGATTTAACGGTGTGTAGTTTGCAACCTGATTTTCCCTTGTTATTATCCCGTTATTTACCCATACATCCCATGCACAGTTTCCCTGACAGTTTACACAGTGATAAGCTGTTCCGTGGTCTTCCTTTTCTCCATAGGTAAAAGCGAACTCATTTCTGTACATATTTTCTGTATATGAGGTATTTGGGTATCCATGTCTTGGGTCTTCAACTACTACTGCATCCTGTTTTGCAAATGCAGCATTACCACCGAGGGTTATTCCCGCTCCACTGGCTCCAAGGGCTTTCAGAAAATCCCTTCTTGATAGTGCCATATATCTTACCTCCTGTATTAGGTTTCTTTAATATTCAAATTTTATAGACAGCCACCACCACCACCGGCTGCTGGTGGTTCGTACTCTCCTTCATCTTCTGGGTAACCTGCCTCATCCCATGCTAAAATACCACCTTTGAGATTCTGAATAATATTGAACTTCTGAGCACATTTTTTGAATATCTCAGGATTTCCGTCTTTTGACACTATAACAGTTGGCAAATATGGGTTTATCTGTTTTAAAGCATCTTCAGGTGCTTTACTTTCATCACACTCTGGTAAAGGTATAGACCCTGGGATATGAGCTCCTGTATAGTAGTCAGTCTCTTCAGCCTCATCTTCCTCTTCTTCAGGCACTTCATAAGGCCTAACATCTATAACCTGGATGTTTATTTTTGGATTTCCTAATTTTTTGTAGAGCTCTTCAGCTGTTAAAGGTAACTGCTTTTTAAGTTCAATCTCTTTTTTAGCAAAACTCACAAGAACAAAACCTAAAATCAAGATAATTCCTATATAAATAGCCCTTTCAACTTTTGCGTTCATTATTCTTCACCTCCTTCAGAGGCTGCCTGTGAAACCTGCTGGACTTGCTGTTCTAACTTGGAAATATCAGATTTAACCCCTACAAGTGCTACAACAAGCACTAAAATTCCAAGCCAGAACAGGATTCTTTCTGTGATACTCATTTTTACCACCTCTCAAACGTTAATCATAAACTTCGTCTGATTCTTTTTTAGCCTGAATAAACTTAGACCATCTTCCAAAATAGATAAGGTTTGCTGTTAATACACCTACAACAAAGTAAGTGGCAGATTGAGCCATTGAACCTACAGAAAGTGTTGGGTATGCTGATAAAAATGCTCCTGTTGTACATCCACCACCTATCATAGCACCAAGTGCAAGGAAGATACCTGCAAAGAAAACAAGGAACAACCTTACCCATGGAAATGGTGCAACACCTTTTGCAAAAGCAGGAGGAACAACATCAAACTTAAATGTTCCGGAGATAATAGCGCTTATAAACGCTCCAGGTATAACACCCATTATAAGTCCTGCGTGCCATAAAATACCCTCAGAAACTCTTGGAACAGAAGCAAGGGGATGACCTATTAAATGACCAATCCATCCTACAAATGCAAGAGCTCCTCCTGAAAAACCAAGATATTCACCCTGAGCTGTTGCCCATGCAATTATTGAACCTGCTAATATTCCAGAAATAGCCCAGTGCCATTCACCTTTTATCCATCCTTTATTTTCCGAATCGTAGTTTATTTTCTTTGCTGGATCGAGCCAATCTGCTATAAGGGCAAAAACTATAAATAAAACGCCCCATGCGACAGCGAGAGGACCGTAAGGAACACCAAGAACTCCATGGAGAGTTATTTTCTCTTTAGAACCTAAAATACCAGCTTCTATAAGAGTAGGTTTTATCCAGTCAAATATAAGAATACCAATAATGAGACCTACAACACCTGCAGCAGCTATAAACTTTCCTGCTCCAACCCTTGCAACACAAGTTCCTGGGCAGAAACCTGCAGATGCCATAGCTATACCAAATAAAAATCCACCTATCAGATGAGCTATACCCATATAGGGCATTATTCTTGGTAAAAGGTTTGTCTGTTCTGCAAAACCAAAGATATCAGCAAAACCATAAATAATTGATGCTGTAGCTATTCCCATAAAAGCGAACTTCATTATTTTTAGGTCTCTTAAAAGGAGCATACCTTCTACTCTTGAGTATCTTATAGCTCCTACTTTGTGGAGAACGATACCAAAGAGGGTACCTGTTAAGAGACCCATTAGAAGATGAGACATATTCTCCATGATATATACCTCCTTTGGATAAATAGGGGCTGTAAGCCCCTATATGAAAAGGTGATTATTTTTCTATAGGTAAAGACGGAGTATTACCCCATTCGTCCCAAGAACCAACGTAAACTTTTGCGTTTTTAACTCCTGCAAGTTTAGCAGCAGCATAGATGAAAGAACCTCTACCTAAACCAACGTGGCAATAAGTGATAAGTGTATCTGTTTCTGGGTCAAATCCTTTTTTCTTGAGTTTTTTGTAGAACACTTTTTTAAGTTTCTTGATAGGCTTGAAGATATGTTTTCCAGGCTTACCATGGGCATTTCCAGCAACCTTTTTCCACTCAAAGAATACAG
>CAYTOE010000055.1:0-9855 GCA_964439255.1 uncultured Aquificales bacterium | reverse complement strand
ATCTAAAATGAGGGAATATACAGAACCTTTCATTATTAAGGATAAAAACCTTATCTCTGAAATTGAAAAAGAGGTAGAAAAATACGGTTTAAAAATAACAAAAGGTGGGAGATTTTATCATCTTATCGGAAATGCCCAGGATAAAGGAAAAGCTGTAAAGACAGTTATAAACATATTCAAAGAAAATATAGGAGATGTTGTTTCTGTTGGAATAGGAGACAGTAAGAATGATATTCCTATGCTTAAAGAAGTTGATATTCCTGTTTTAATAAAAAAATCAAATGGAAGTTATGAAGATATAAACCTGAAAAATCTTATCAAGTCAGATTTTCCAGGTAGTAAAGGCTGGAATCAGGCTGTTCTTTCAATTCTAAAAAACTTTAATTCTTAAGCTGTTAATAAATATAAATAAAAGTATATTTAGAAAATCTGTATTTTTATGTAAAAATATTAAAAGACATCAAACTTTTTTTATTAAGTGATTGATAATTATAATTTTTTATAAGAAATGGATTGATAGATTAAAAGCAAACCTATATCTTTATTTCATAATCGGTTATGAATGGAGGTCAGGAGTGGATTTAAAAAGGACTGCCATAAGTATATTTTTAAATTCCCTCAGGGGTATTCACCCTTCAAATCTTATAAAAGAAAATATCTCATTAGAGGATAGTCAGCTAAAGGTTCAGGATGAATTTTTTATTATTCCAAAAAAAATCCATGTTTTTGGAAGTGGAAAAGCCTCTATAGAAATGGCTAAAGCTATTGAAAAGGTTTTTGATGGGAGAATAGAGGATGGTCTGGTGGTATGCAATTATGTTGAAAAGTTGAACAAAATATGCGTTATGCAGGGTTCCCATCCAATTCCTGATGAAAAAAGTCTTACAGCAGGGGAGTTTCTTTTAGACAAAATATCAAGACTAAAAGAAGAAGATTTCTTTATATATCTTCTTTCAGGGGGTAGTTCAGCACTGATTGAAAAATTAATTCCTCCTATTTCTCTTAACGACCTTAGAGAGCTTACAAATTTACTTTTGAAACATTCGGTTCCAATTGAGGAGATAAACGTAATAAGAAAACATATCTCACGTATAAAAGGTGGAAGATTGGGACATTCAACAAGGGCAAAAGGAATTGTCCTTGTAATTTCAGATGTAATTGGTGACGACCTATTTACGATAGGTTCAGCTCCACTTTACTACGATAAATCAACATACATGGATGCTTTCAGTATTTTAAAGAGATACAATCTCTGGGAAAAAATTCCAAAATCAGTAAGATTAGTTATTGAAAAAGGTATAAAAGGTGAAATACCAGAAACACCTAAAGAAGAAAACCCAAATATAAAGCACTTTATAATAGGTAGTAACATAATTGCCCTTGAATATGCAAAAAAGGAAGCTTTAGAAAAAGGTTTTAAAACATACATAATGACTTCTCAACTAAAAGGTGAAGCAAGGGAAGTTGCAAAAAGTATAGTAGCGATAGGAAAAGAAATCAAAAAAAGTTTTAACCCATTCAAACCACCTGTCTGTTTATTATTTGGCGGTGAAACAACTGTAACAGTTAAAGGAAAAGGAAAAGGTGGAAGAAATCAGGAGATGTGCCTTTCAGCATTAAAAGAAATAAAAAATGAGAAAGGTATCGTTTTTTTAAGCTGCGGTACAGATGGAATCGATGGTAATTCTGACGCTGCAGGCGCTGTTGTTGATTATAAAAGTTATAAAAAATCAAGAATTCTGAAAATGAGTATAGATGAGTATCTTAACGATAATAACTCTTACAACTTTTTTTACAGAACAGGAGATTTGATTTTTACAGGTAATACAGGGACAAATGTTATGGATGTAACTATTTTATTAGTGGAAAATAATACAGAGGGTTGATAAACATGTATATAGCACCATACAGATTTTCAACAGCTTTAAGGGAAGATGCAAGGAAAAAGATTGAGAAAATAGGAAAAGCAGATATTGTTGTTGGTATTCCAGCGTACTACAGTCAGGATACTATATCCCATGTTATTGAAACTGTTGCGAAGGGGCTTGAAAAGTACTACCCGGATTTTTTCAGTGTTATATTTGTTTCTGATGGTGGTTCAACAGACGATACAAGAGAAGAAGCTCAGTCTGTAGATTTAAGTGGATATAAAAATATTGAAAAGATTGTAACAATCTACAGGGGAATCCCTGGAAAAGGCTCTGCACTCAGGGCTGTTTTTGAAGCTGTTGAATTTCTGAGACCAAAAGCTGTTGCTACATTTGATTCAGATTTAAAATCCATAACCCCAGAATGGATTAAAAATATAATAGACCCTATTTTAAAAGGCTATGATTATGTTACACCCTACTACAAAAGATTTAAGTTTGATGGGACAATAACAAACAACGTAGCCTATCCACTTACCAAAACCCTTTATGGACTTGATATAAGACAACCTATAGGTGGAGATTTTGGTTTATCATACTCACTTGTTAAAAATTTTTTAGATGAGGATGTCTGGGATACAGATGTTGCCCATTTTGGTATAGATATATGGATGACAACAACAGCTATAGTTAAAGGTTTTAATATATGTCAGGCAAGGTTAGGGGCAAAAATACACCATGAAAAAGACCCATCAAAAGATTTAAGCGGTATGTACAGAGAGGTTGTTGGTACACTATATGGGCTTATGGAAGAGCATGAGAATTTTTGGAAGAAAATAAAATCTTCAAAAGAGGTTCCAGTCTTAGGAGAGTTTGTAGGTATGGAACCTGAGCCATTTGAAGTTGATATAGAAGAACTTATTGAGTACTTTAAAATAGGTTATAACAACTTTGCAGGAGTATGGAAAGTTATACTTGAAAAAGATGATTTTGAAGAGATAAAGAGATTATTTATGGTTGAAAAATATGAAGAATTTTTTATGCCTTTAGATACGTGGATAAGAATAGTTTACAGATACGCCTATAACTTTCATATAACACCAAGACAGAAATTTAAACTTCTAAATACTATGATTCCCCTTTATAATGCTAAAGTTGCTTCTATTGTGAATAAACTTGAGGATGCTTCTGATAATGAAGCTGAGGTATTTTATCAGAATCAGGCAAAAAGATTTCAAGAAATGAAACCTTACCTGTTAAAAATATGGAAGTAGGAGTGGTTAGATGGCAGATTTTTTTCAAAATGGGGTGATAACAACTCTTCAAAAACTGAATCATCGTTCCCTTGAAGAGTTAGAGTATGAACTGCAGATTTTTGCAAAAAGAAGAAATATGGTTCTTCTTTTACCTTCTCTTTACTCGGAGTTTGAAGGCCCTGCAATGCCAAGAATTGTTGAAGAATTAAAAAAAGTAAAGTATTTGTACAAAATAGTACTCTCACTTGATAGGGCAACTGAAGAACAGTTTAAAAAAGTTAAGGATATAATGTCTGAAATCCCAACAGAAGTAAGGGTAATCTGGCATGATGGTCCAAGAATGCAGGCTTTATATAAAGAGTTGAAAGAGGCTGGATTTAACGTTGATATTCCAGGGAAAGGAAGGTCTGTATGGATGAGCCTTGGGTATATCCTCTCTGATGCTTCTGCATACGCAATAGGTCTCCATGACTGTGATATTGTAAATTACTCAAGGGAACTACCTGCAAGACTCTTTTATCCGGTTGTTCATCCAGCTCTGGATTTTGAATACAGTAAAGGGTATTACGCAAGGGTAACAAACAAGCTTTATGGAAGGGTAACAAGGATTTTTTATACACCTTTAATAAGAGCTCTTAAAAAAATACTTGGAAACAACCAGTACTTAGAGTATTTAGACAGCTTCAGATACGCTCTTTCAGGAGAATTTGCGTTTATAAGAACCCTTGCAAGAGGGATAAGAATATCTCCCACATGGGGTCTTGAGGTTTCCATGCTTAGCGAGGTTTACCAGAATACGTCTTTTAACAGAATATGTCAGGTTGAAGTTATGGAAACTTACGAGCATAAACACCAGAAACTTGAAAGGAAAAACCCTAAAGAGGGTCTTATGAAGATGGCAGGTGATATAGCGAAAACGCTTTTTAGGGTTCTTTCTCAGGACGGTATTATATTCTCTGAATCCTTTTTCAGAACACTTCTCATGACGTATATACAGGAATCGAGGTATGCTATAGAAAAGTACAACGCCCTATCTCTTATAAATGGTCTTGATTACGATAGACATGCAGAGGTTGAAGCTGTTGAAGCTTTTGTAGAAGCTCTGAAAGTTGCTGAAGCAGAATTCAGAGAAAATCCAATCGGTGTACCAATGATGTCTGCATGGGTAAGAGTTAGAGCTGCAATACCAAATATATCCGAAAAACTTACAGCTGCTGTGGAAGCAGATAACCTTGAAACTTAGTATAATTACTTAGTTTTATCCTCTTTTAGGGGGCTATCAATAGAAAATATAGAGCTTTTTTTAAAGCATTACGGCTACATAGCGGTTTTTATAGGAACATTTTTAGAAGGGGAACTTTTCCTTTTAGTTGTAGGTTTTTTTATAAAACTTAATTTCTTAGAACCTGTTAAATCATTGATTTTTGCTATGTCTGGTGCTTTTTTACATGAAATAATATACTTTCTACTTGGAAGATGGAAAGGCAGGCAGCTTCTTTTAAAAAATGCATACACAAGGAAAAAATACAGAAAAGCAAAAAAAATTTTTGAGAAATACGGTATTTTGTCCATTTTTATCATAAGGTTCTGGTATGGAATGAGAGTTGTCCCTATGATTTTGATGGGAGCTACGAGATTTAATATATGGAAGTTTGCATTTTTTAACCTTATCTCACTTTTTATATGGGCTGTTATCTATCTTTCTTTAGGATATGTGTTTGGGAAAGCAGCAGAAGAGGTTTTTCAGGAAGCTAAAGAGTATTACTTTATAGCAGCTGGAGTGTTGCTTATTTTGATTTCTTTCTTTTTATTAATTCCAAAACTAAAAGAAAAAAAAGGGAATATCAGCTAAATGTCTCTTCTTTTGGTTCCCTGTTCATAAGTATCTCAACAGCTTTAGAAGGGGAAAGACCTTCATATATAACCCTGTAAACAACTTCTGATATAGGAAGTTCTAATCTGTATTCTTCTGAAAGCTTCTTTATAGCTTTTACAGTCTTTGCCCCTTCAACAATCTGACCAACTTCCTTTAACGCTTCATCTACCGAAAGTCCATTACCTAAAAGATAACCGAATTTTCTGTTTCTTGACAGTTCACCTGTAGCTGTAAGGACAAGATCTCCTAAACCTGAAAGACCATAAAGGGTTTCAGGCTTTCCACCGAATATTTTTGCTATTTTTGTCATCTCATAAAGTCCTCTTGTTATGAGGCTTGCCCTTGCATTATTCCCAAGTCCAAGCCCATCACTTGCCCCTGTTGCTATTGCTATAACATTTTTTACTGCACCCCCAACCTGAACACCTTTTATATCTTCTGATATATAAAGTCTGAATGTTTTTGTGTTGAGAGATTTCTGAATTCCTTTAAGTTTATTTTTTTCTCCTGCAAGGGTTACAGCTGTAGGTAAGCCAAGTGCTACCTCTTTTGCAAATGAAGGTCCAGACAGAACAAAGATATTATCCTCCTCTATATCAAGACTTTCTTTTATTATTTCTGAAGTCAGCTTCAACGTATCTATTTCTATCCCTTTTGATGCTGATATTACAGGCTTTTTTATAGTTTTATTAAACCTGCTTAAAACTTCCCTTATTCTCTGGGTAGGAACAGCTACAATCAGTATATCTCCTTTTTCAAATGCTTCATCTAAATCTGTTGTCCCATGAATGTTTTCACTTAGAGTTATTTCTGGCAGATATTTATTATTTATATGTTTTTCATTTATACTTTTGATTATTTCTGTATTTCTTCCCCATAAAAAAACAGTTTCAAAATTTTTTGAAAAAACCTGAGCTAAAGCTGTTCCCCAACTACCGGCACCTATTACAGAAAGCTTTTTAAAATTTTTCATCTTTATCTATTTTCAATTTTATCTTTCCATTTATTTGCAATCTCTAAAATATACTCTTTATCTAAAACAAGTACTTCCTTATTTAAAACCTTTATTTCTCCATTTATAACAACTGTATCAACATCTAACCCTTTCCCTGAGTAAACAATCTGTGTGTAAGGGTCAAAAAGTGGATTAAGATGGGGCTGGTCTGTATCTATAAGTACAATATCTGCAGCCTTTCCTTTTTCAAGGGTACCTATTTTATTCTCTAATCTAACAGCCTTTGCTCCTTCTCTTGTTGCCATCGCAAGAGCCTGTTTTGCATTAACCACTGTAGGGTCTTTCCAGTAGCCTTTATGAAGTTTTGCAGCTGTTGAAACTTCCAGTATCAGGTCTAAATCATCATTTGAAGCTGTTCCATCTGTTCCGATTCCAACAACCACTCCTTTTTCAATCATTTTAGGGACAGGTGCTATTCCAGAAGCAAGTTTTAGATTACTCTCAGGACAGTGTGCAACCTTAACACCTCTTTCAGCTAATATATCTATCTCCTTATCTGTTGGGTGTACCATATGAGCTGCTAAAACCCTTTCATTTAAAACACCAATACTGTTGAGATGTTCAACAGGTGTTTTTCCATACTTTTCTTTTACTGTTTGAACCTCAAACTCTGTTTCAGATATATGTATATGGTATAAAACATCGTACTTTTCAGATAAATCCATAGCTTTTTTTAATGTTTCAGGAGAACATGTGTAAGGTGCATGGGGTCCAACAGCTGGATATACATACTCAGAGTTTTTATGTTCTTTTATAAACTCTTCTGTTTTTTTAAGCCCCTCTTCAGGTGTTTTTGCTCCAGGCGTAGGAAAATCAAGTATCCCTGTTGATAGGATACCTCTCATACCTACTTTGTTTATAACGTCTGCAACAGCATTTTCATAAAAATACATATCAACAAAAGCTGTTATACCGTTTCTAAGCATCTCATAAACAGCTATCTCTGTACCTTCTTTTACAAATTCATAGCTTACAAACTGACCTTCAACAGGCCATATATATTCTTCCAACCATACTTTAAGTGGATTATCACTACCATATCCCCTGAGGAGTGTCATTGCAGCATGGGTATGGGTGTTTATAAGACCAGGGATAGCTATTTTGTTTTTACATACAACTGTTTTTCCAAAGTACCTGTTTTTTACACCTTCTCCTATATCAACAATCTTTCCATCTTTTATAGCTATATCCCCATTCCTAAACTCTGTAAAATTATCGTCCATAGTTAAAACATAAGAAATATCTGTCAGTATAAGGTCAACTTTTTCCAATTTTTAACCTCCGCTTACAGGTGGGATTAGGGCTACAATATCTTTTTCTTTAAGAATGTAACTGTTATCAACATACTCTTCATTTACAGCAATCATAATATTATCAAGGCTGTCTGATATTTCAGGATGAATATCTTTTAATATCTGAATAAATTCTCCTACAGATAAACCTTCTTTTATATCTATCTCTTCAGACCTTCTTTTAATTTTGTCTTTTATTGATGAGAAGTATAAAACCTTAACCTTCATACTTTATTTCCCATTCTGTTATAAGGTGTGAACCTCTCATAAAATGGGCTCTGAGTTTTGTTTTTATAACCTCTTCTAAAGATGAAAATCCTTCACCACCTACAAGTGTTGGGGTGTCTGTTCCTCCGACAATGAAAGGCATATGTATAAGTCTTATTTCATCAACAAGTCCAAGTTTTATAAGGTTCCAGTTTAATGTTGAACCACCTTCAACCATAAGTTTTTTAATGCCTTTTTTGTACAGTACATCCATCATTTTTACTAAATCTACCTGTTCATCACCACATTTAATAACTTCTACCTTTTCTTCAAGGGCTTTTACTTTTTCTTCTGGGGCTTTTTCTGAGGTTACTATTATTGTAGGTGCGTGTTTTTCTAAAATATTTGCATCAAGGGGAATGTTAGCTCTTGATGTTGGTACTATTCTTGTAGGGTTTTTTCCTTCAACATACCTGACAGTAAGAAAAGGATTATCTGTTCTTATTGTTTCGGCACCAACCATGATACCATCAACTTTAGCTCTAAGCTGGTGAAGGTATCTTGTAGCCTCTTCATCCATAAACTTCATTATTTCTTTAGAAGAAACACCTTTTCTTAAAGTTAGCTTACCGTCAACGGTTACTTCTGAAACTATTATTGTGTACGGGCGGTTCATCTATAAACCCCTTTAATCGTAATCTTTATTGTACTTGATATAAAGATAAATAAGCCTCTGCAACAGAGATAAAACTATTAAGGCTGTTATAATAACAAACCCTGTCTGTAATCCTCCAAATATATGGAAATGTTCAAAAATAGAAAAAAGAATAATAGCAAGAAGGGTTTCAGGTCTTCCAAAAAAACCAACACCTTCTAAAGGGTCATCTATCTTACCTTTTTCCCTGTTGGCAAATCCTATTTCTGCATAAGCAACAGGTTTTATAAATGTATGGAGCATAGTACCTATAACAGCTATTATTGTTAAAACAGGTGTGGAATAGGTAAGACCTATTGAGAACAGAATAACACCGTCAACTATCTTATCTGCAAGCCAGTCAAAAACAGCACCAAATTTTGAGGCTTTATCTGTTTCCCTTGCAACAACACCATCCATCAGGTCAAAGAAACCTGACATGAAAAGTAGTATAGCACCTGTCAGGGGTTTTTGATTGTAAAAGGCGACAGCCGAAAAAACACCGACTATCACCGATATTATCGTTATAACATTAGGGGTTATATGGGTTTTTGCAAAGATAACCCCTATAGGCTCATATATCTTTTTTATAGATTTTCTTTTTGATGTAAGGTTCATAAATACCCCTTAAAGTCCTTTACTTTCTAACCAAGGCATCATTTTTCTAAGTTCCTTTCCAACCTGTTCAACAGGATGTTCTTCATCTCTCTTAACAAGTGCATTAAAGTGAGGTCTTTTTGCAACATTTTCTAAAATCCACTCTTTGGCAAATTCGCCTCCCTGTATCTCATCAAGGATTTTTTTATGGACAGGTTTTACAGCTTCGTATATTCTATCTCCCCTTGTTACATCTCCGTATCTTGCAGTATCAGAGATAGAGTATCTCATTCCGGAAATTCCGTACTGGTAAATAAGGTCAACGATAAGTTTAAGTTCGTGTAAACATTCAAAATATGCAACCTCTGGTTGATAACCTGCTTCTACAAGTGTTTCAAATCCGGCTTTTATAAGGGCTGTAGCACCACCGCATAAAACAGCCTGTTCTCCAAACAGGTCTGTTTCTGTTTCTTCTTTAAATGTTGTTTCAATAAGCCCAGCCCTTGTACAACCTATACCTTTTGCATAGGCAAGGGCTACATCCTTGGCATTTCCTGTGAAATCTTGATGAACAGCTACAAGTCCCGGAACACCTTTTCCTTCTTCATACTGCCATCTAACAAGATGTCCTGGTCCTTTTGGAGCAACAAGAAAAACATCCACATATTCCGGTGGTACAATCTGACCAAAATGTATGTTAAAACCATGGGCAAATGCAAGGGCATTTCCTTCATCTAAATTAGGGAGAATAGCTGTTTCAAAAACCTCAGGTTGAATAGTATCTGGAATCAGCATCATAATAACATCAGCTTTTTTAGCAGCTTCATCAGGTATTAAAACCTCAAAACCTTCAGCTTTTGCCCTTTCTGCAGATTTACTTCCAGAGTAAAGACCAATTACTACATTTATACCGCTATCTCTTAAGTTTAAAGCATGGGCATGCCCCTGACTTCCATATCCAATAATAGCCACAGTTTTATCTTTTAAAACCTCAAGAGAAGCGTCTTCATCATAGTAGATTTTTGCCATTCTTAACCTCCAATATCTGTT
>CAYTOE010000054.1:0-9883 GCA_964439255.1 uncultured Aquificales bacterium | reverse complement strand
AATGACTCAAACTCTTTAATTGTTGAATTTTTACCACCTATATGTACTATTTCTGCTCCAACGGAAACGGTAACACCTTCAGGTTCTATTCCTCTAATAAACTCAGTCATTTTTGCTGTGTTGATATAGTTGTGATACTGCTGCTCTTTTAATGTAGGTTTTGAGTAATCAACAAGGGTTGAAGGGTCTATATCTATATTATAAAATCCTGCTTCTATAGCTTCTTCTGTAAGGTCTTTTATTGCCTGGAGTTCTTTTTCAGGGTCTTCTGCATATTTTTTTGCGTTGAACTGAAAATGGTCTCCCTGTATGAAAACAGGACCTTTATAACCTTCTTTTATGGCAGCTGCTAAAACGCATGCAGCATATTCTGAAGGTCTCTGGAATGTGTATCCTATTTCAGATTTTGCTATTTCAAATATAAATGCGCCTACATTATGGTTATTTGCAACTTTAAACATCTGTCTTGCAACATCGTAAGTCATTCCTCTAATATTAACAGCTGGAGTTGTTATTTTATCTACTTCTCCTCTTCCCATTGCCATATAAAATTCATGAATAGATGATGCTACCGCACCAAATTCATTTGCTATAGCTCTAATCAATCTTTTTGCTTCTTCTTTTGTAGATTCATCTTCAGAAAAAACAGCTGTATAAATCAGGTCGTCTATAACCTTTTCTCTAAGCTTGTTTTCATCCTTGATTGAAACTGTATCACCATCAGTAGAAACAGCATCTGTGATTAAACTGTTTAACTCTTCAACATTTTTTGCAATTGTTGGCATACTTATCCCTCCGAAATATTTTTTTCAAAGAAATTATAACATTTAGGTATTGATTAAGGGTATGATAGATTTTTTATATATCAAGATTTAAAATAGGTTTTAAGAAATGAATATATTTGTCCATGGCTGGAGTTTCTCAAAAGAAATATGGAAAGATTTTTTTGATATAAAAAACAGTGTTTTCCTTGATTTACCGTTTCATGGTGAAAACAGAGTTTATAATAAAAAGAAAATACTGGAAACATTTTCAGAAAATCTATTTGAGATAATAGATAAATCAGAGAAACCTGTAAATCTTATTGGGTGGTCATTGGGAGCCTCTATATGTGTTTTAACAGCTTTAAAAAAACCTGAAAAACTAAAAAAGCTAATTCTTGTAGGTTTTTCACCCAAGTTTAAAGATAAAATGTTGGGACACAACCCTGTGGCAGTAAAAGCATTTATGTTGGCTTTGAAAGTTGATTTTAAAGATACTGTTTATAACTTTAGAAAAACAGCTGTTGAAAAGGAATTTAAAGATATACCTTTACCTGAAAAAGAAGGCGGTATAGCTATTTTAAAAGAGTTTATTGAGCTCGACCTTACAGAAAAGATTAAATTATTAGACGTAGAAACAGTTTTTATACATGGTAAAAAAGATAAAATTATTAGCTATAAAGGTTCTGAATTTTCCTCTAAAATGGTTAAAAAAAGTAAACTTATTTTAATGGATTCTCATCATGCTCCTTTTTTGGAAAACAGAGAAATTATCCTCAACAACCTGTAATGTCTGTTTTGTTATAATATTCCCCCTATTTTAAAGGAGTAAGGTATCTTTGAAAAATTTAGTCAAGTTTTCATTTTCCCGTTTTGCTGAAAGTTATGAAAAACATGCGATTTTACAAAAAGAAGCTGCAGAAATATTGGCAGATTTTTCAGGAGAGTTAAAAGGAAAAGGTATTGATTTAGGTTGTGGAACTGGTTTTCTGTATGAGTTTTTCAAGAAAAGCTCAATTATAGGAATAGATATATCAACAGATATGATTTCCTTCTACAGAAAAAGAAACAGAAATGCTGTTGTTTGTGATATGGAAAAACTCCCCTTTTTAGATAAAAGCTTTAATTTTGCTATTTCTAACTTTTCACTACACTGGTCAGATATAGAAAAAACATTTTCTGAGGTTAAAAGGGTTTTAAAAGAAAATGGTGTATTTATCTTCAATATTCCTATTTATGGTAGCCTTGAATCTGTTGAAAATATATTGGGGAATTTAAAATTTGATTTTCCGTGCGTTCCTGAAACACTCAAAACACTAAAAGAAAAGGGTTTTGGCATAGAGGATTTTTTTGTTGAAAACCTTGAATTTGAGTTTGAAAATGGGTATGAGCTTTTATCCCATTTGCATAAAACAGGTGTTTCCATAAGTCAAAAGAGAGAAACTTTAAAGGAAAAAAGAAAAACTGTAGAAAGATTTTTATCTTATAAAAAACCTGTTAAACTGAATTTTAAACTACTTTTTGTAAAAGCTTATGTTAAATTTTCTTCTCATTGATTCAAATCTGTTCTAATTTTAAATATTAAATAAAAGTTACGGTGGGAAATGTGAGAGTTCTTGCTATTTATAACAGAGACTTTTCAAAAGTCATTTATAAGCTTCCTGTCCAGACAAAGGAGATTTACCCAGAAGAAACTATCAATAAAATTGTAGAATCTTTAAGGAAAAAAGGGCATTATGTTGAAGTTGCAGATGGGAATATAGAGATTATTGACAGATTGAAAGATTTTTTCTCTAAGGGAAAAGGAATTGTTTTTAATCTGTCTTACGGGATTCAGGGAGAAGACAGATATGCACATATACCGGGAATACTTGAAATGCTTGGAGTTCCATATACAGGCTCTTCTCCAGAAGGACATACCCTTGCTCTGAACAAAGTAGTAACAAAAATAATCCTGAAACATTACAATATTCCAACCCCTGACTTCTGGGTTTTTTCTTCAGAAGATGAAGATTTTTCTCCTGTCAGATTTCCTGCCATTGTAAAACCGATTAAAGAGGCTCTATCCCTTGGAATAAGAGTAGTAAAGGATAAAAATCAGCTTAAAAAATCCATAAAAGCAATAATTGAAGAGTTTAACCAAAAAGTTCTTGTTGAAGAATTTATCAGAGGAAGGGAGTTTTCTGTAGGACTGATAGGAAATGGTGAAAACCTTGAAGCCTTTCCTGTCCTTGAGTTTGATTTTGGAGGAGACTTGGAGGCAATTCAGACAACATATTTGAAAAGACATAAACCAATAAAAAAGATATGCCCTGCACTTATTCCTGAGGAAAAAGCAAAACAGATGCAGGAAATAAGCAAAAAAGTATTTAAAGTCCTTGGATTGAAAGATTATGCAAGAACAGATATAAGAATGGATACCGAAGGAAATATCTATGTTTTAGAGGTAAATTCACAGGCAAGTCTTGCAGAAACAGGTTCTTTTATAAATGCTGCTAAGGCGGCAGGTTACTCTTATGAAGATGTAATTGAAAAAATACTTGAAACAGCTTTAAGCAGATACCCCTTTCTGAAGGAGGAATAAAATGGATGTTGGGAAAATAGAGAAAAGTTTTGAACCTGATGGAATAAAGTTTTCTGAGAGTAAAGAATTTATGGTTTCAACAGCTTTTCCAGAAGCTACACAGGCAGGAATTGAGATATTCAGGCAGGGAGGAAATGCTGTTGATGCTGCTGTTGCCTCTGCTTTAGCCCTTGCTGTATGTGAACCACAGGGAAGTGGAATAGGTGGTCAGACAATGATGTTAATACATACAGGAAAAAAAGTGATAGCTATTGATGGTTCATCAAGAGCTCCTTCTTTAGCCCATGTAAGTGCGATTTATGAAGAGGATAAAGGGGTTGGATATAGAGCAACAACAGTTCCAAGCACTCTTGCGGTTTTAGGATATGTCCAGAGAAAATACGGAAAACTCCCATGGGCTACAGTTGTTGAACCAGCTATCAGGATAGCTTATGAAGGATACAAAATAACAAAACTCCAACATGAACTGCAGAAAAGGGAGTTAGAAAATTTTAAAAAAGTTCCATCTTTTTCAGGAGGAAAATACTTTCTAAAAGAAGGAAAACCCTACAATATAGGAGATATTTTTAAACAGCCTGACCTTGGAAAACTTTTAGAAGATGTTGCAAGATACGGATTTGAATATTTTTACCAGGGAAAACCTGCAAAAATGATTGATGCAGATATGAGGGAAAATGGAGGACTTTTAAGATATGATGACCTTGCATTAATACCTTTACCAATAGAAAGAAAACCTGTTATTGGAAGATTTAGAGGACTAAAAATTTACTCAATGCCTCCTCCAGGAGCAGGTAGACCTTTGATTTATGCCCTTTTAATGCTTGATGCAGTTTCACCAAAAGAGCTACATGAAAACAAAATTAAAAAAATACATCTTCTTGTTGAGATAATAAGGGAAGCCCTTTTAGAAAGAACAGGAAGACCATACGATCCAAACTTTTATCCCCAGATAACCCCTGAAAGAATGTTAAGTCCAAGATATGCAGCAAAAAAAGTAAAAGAAATCGCAAGCTCAATAGATTTTCATCTTCCAATCCATGAAACCTATGATGAATACACCGAGACAACCCATTTATCAACAATGGACAAAAATATGGCTGTTAGTCTGACCCAGTCTATTGAAAGGGTGTATGGAAGCAAAGCTGCTGCTGAAGGTCTTGGGTTTTTATACAACAACTACCTTATGGATTTTGAGTATCATGAGCCAAAACATCCCTACTATCTGAGACCAAATTCAGTCCCATGGGCTACGGTTTCCCCATCAATAGTTTTTAAAGATGAAAAACCATGGCTTGTAATGGGAAGTCCAGGAAGCGAGAGAATTTTTTCAGTTTTGACCCAGTTTCTTATGCATATTGTTGATGAAAATATGTCCATTGATAAAGCTATTGTTGAGCCGAGAATTCACAGCTCCCTTGGTGGCAAGGTCAGTTATGAGGACAGATTTGATAAAGAGATAATAGAATATCTGAAAAGAGAAGGCTATAGGCTTGATAAAAGAGAACCTTTCTCATTTTATTTAGGCTCAATCCATGCAATTCTGAGGAAAAGAGATGGAGGGTTTCAGGGAGTAGCAGATGTTAGAAGAGATGGAACAGCAGGAGGTCTGTGATGTTTCCAGTTTTAATATCTATACCCCACGGAGGATATAAAATACCCCCGGAGGTAAAAGATTTAGTAATTCTTTCAAAAAAAGACCTTTTTGATGATTCAGACCCTTTTACAATTGATATTTATGATATTGGAGAAAAAGCAATAAAAGTTATTAAAACAGAGATTGCAAGGGCTTTTGTTGACCCGAACAGAGCTCCTGACGACCTTCCACCAAAAAATCCAGATGGTGTCGTTAAAACAAAAACATGCTTTGGAGTTCCCATATACAAAAAACCTCTTGATAAAAAACTTATAAAAATATTACTTGATAAGTATTACTATCCCTATCACAAACAGATAGAAGAATCCCTAAAGGACAGGAGAATAAAAATAGCCTTTGATTGCCATTCAATGGCTATAGTTGCCCCTGAAATCTCACCTGATGTTGGACAGGAAAGACCTGCAATCTGTCTTGGAAATGTTCATGGAAAGTCCTGTGATTTTAAAACCACAGAAAAGCTTCAACATGCATTTTCAGAGGCTTTTAATCTTCCTTTAAGTGAAATAACAATAAACAAGCCATTTTCAGGTGGATATATAACAAAGAAATATGGTAATAAACCAGTTCCGTGGATTCAGATTGAAATGAACAGAAAATTTTATCTAACAGAGCCCTGGTTTGATGAAAAAACCCTCACAGTAAAAAAAGAAAGACTTGAAGAGCTAAAAAAGATGTTTATTAAAACACTTGAAATTTTCTTTAGTTAAAATATATAAAAGGAGTTATGATGGAGATAAAAGTTAAATACAGAGGAAAAGAACAGATTTTAAAGTTTGATAAGGAAGATGTAACAGCCCTTGATATTTTAAAAGCTCTTGGTCTATCCCCTGAACATGCATTTGTTGCAGTAAATGGTGAGCTTGCTCCTGAAGATCAGGTGGTAAAACCTGAGGATAATATAAAAGTGGTAAATGCAATATCAGGGGGATAATTCAAATATTTGAATTGTATCTCTAACAGCATATAATTTGCTAACTCAAAACTTTAATCTTTTCACTATAAACGAGGTAAAGATGGCAAAACTGAAAAAAGGTAGCAGATGCACAATATGCAAAGCAAAAGGAGAAAAAGAAAAGGCTGTAGTCTATCTTCCCCATCACAGATTAGCTCTATGCAAAAAGCATTTTATACAGTGGTTTGAAAAAAGGGTAGAAAAAACAATAAAAGAATTTAAGATGTTTTCTAAAAAAGATAGAATTCTTGTTGCTGTTTCAGGCGGAAAGGATAGTCTTGCTTTGTGGAATGCACTTACAAAGCTTGGATATGAAGCAGATGGATTTTATATAAATCTTGGGATAGACCAGTATTCTCAGGATTCAAAAGAACTTGCCACAGAGTTTGCAAACAAAATAGGAAGAACGCTTCATATTCTTGATTTATCTGAAGAAATAGCACCTATCCCCCAGATAAAAGAATCCACAAACAGACCAGCCTGTTCAGCCTGCGGAACAGTTAAAAGATACTACATGAACAGATATGCAAAGGAACTTGGTTATAACATAATAGCTACAGGTCATAATCTTGATGATGAGGTTGCTGTTTTATTTGGAAACACTCTGAAATGGGATATTGATTACTTAAAAAGACAGTATCCCGTTTTAAAGGAAGAAAACGGCTTTATCAGAAAGGTAAAACCCCTTTGCAAGATAACAGAAAAAGAATCAGCCCTTTACTCATTTTTCAACAACATTGAATACATAGAGTATGAATGTCCATTCTCAGAAGGAGCTTCATCTATAGAGTACAAGGAACTATTATCAAAGTTAGAAGAAAAGCACCCAGGAACAAAACTCCAGTTTTACACAAACTTTCTAAAGAAAATGTATCCTATCCTGAAAGAACATGAGAAAAAGGAAAAGGAAGAACTTAAGGTATGTAAAATATGCGGAGAGCCTTCCTTTTCTGAAATATGTAGTGTTTGTAGATTAAAAGAGAAAGTCAGTATAAATAAATAAATTTGCAAACTTAATATCCCAAGTATATATTTGTATATCATATCAAGCAGGAGTTTTGAAATGTTTACTATTACTAAGTGGGGAAATTCACAGGGAATAAGAATACCTAAAAAGTATTTAGAAGAATTAGGGTTAAAAGTCGGTGAAAAAGTTGATATAAAAATAGAAAATGGAAAAATCGTTATTACTCCTCTTAAACAAAAAAGAAAGCCTAAATTGGATATTAACGAGCTTTTCAAAGAGGATTACAGGGAAAATGAAGAGTTTAAATGGGGTAAAGTAGGAAAAGAAATATGGTAAATTACATACCAGAAAAAGGAGATATTATTCATCTAAATTTTGACCCTTCCTTAGGACATGAACAAAAAGGTAAAAGATACGCCATAGTTGTTAGTCATTATATATTCAATAAAAGAACTGGTATGTGTTTCGCAATACCTATTTCTTCTAAATGCAAAAACTATCCCACTCAAGTTCCTGTAAAAGTAGATAATATAAAAGGATGCGCTTTAATTGACCAATTAAAAAGTATTGATTATAAGGTTCGTAAAGTCAGCTTTAAAAATAGAATCCCCCAGGAACAATTGGAAAAGATTTTAGATATAATTGAGACCATAATTTTTTCCTGAACTTATTTACATGCAGTTTATGGTTAAAATCTTAGCTTAATTGACTAAAATTTTATTTGAAAATCAGGCTAAACATGGTTATTATATAAAATATAAGAATATCCTAATAAGGAGGTAAAAATGGGTCTGATATATGATGTAACAGATGAAAACTTTGAAGAGATAGTTGTAGAAAAATCCTACGAAAAACCAGTCGTAATAGATTTCTGGGCACCGTGGTGTGGTCCATGCAGAGTTTTGAAACCTATTCTTGAAAAACTTTCAGGGGAATACGGCTTTATTCTTGCAAAGATAAATACAGATGAAAATCCCCATATAGCCCAGGAGTTTGGAGTAAGTGGAATTCCTGATGTAAGAATATTCATAAACGGAAAAGAAGTGGATAGATTTGTAGGAGCCCTACCAGAGCCAAAATTAAGGGAAGTTTTATCCAAATACATAAAATCAGAAGTTGATAAATATCTTGAAGAAGCAAAAATGGAATATATGGCTGGAAATATTGCAAAAGCAGAAAGTATATACGAAAAGCTTCTCAATGAATACCCGGAAAACAAAAAAGTAACCCTTGAAGCAGCCCAGTTTTTCATAAAAGAAGGAAGATTAGACAAAGCTCAGGAGCTTTTAAACTCAATAAAAGAATACCACAAGGAGTATTTCACGAAAGCACAGGCTTTAAAAGAGCTTATTACATTTAAAAAGTGGTGTGAGGAATTAAAACCTGAAAATGAACTTGATAGACTTTTAAAAGAAGGGGCATGCCTTGCACTGCAGGAAAACTATAAGGAAGCTTTAGAAAAGTTTCTAAAAGTTGTTCAGCTTGATAAAAAATACAGAGATGAAGCTGGAAGAAAATCAATGGTTGCTATATTTAATATCATAGGTGAAGGAAACCAGTTAACAAAAGAATACAGAAGAAAGCTTGCTATGTGGCTTTACTGAAGGAGATGCTATTATGAAACATTTTTTCCTTTTTTTATTTTTGTTTATTTTTTCAAATGCTTACAGTGGTGAAATATTTGATAAATTTAATAAAAAGTTAGCTTTATTTAATGGGATTGAAGCCTCATTTTTACAGGAAGTCCATGTTAAAGGTATGGAAGACGCTCAGAAATTCAGTGGAGAGCTTTTTATATCAAAACCTGATAAAGTAAAAGTAATCTATGAAGAGCCTATAAAGCAGATAGTTTTCATAAAAAAAGACAAGACTGTCATTTACACTCCAGAGGAAAAACAGGCTGTTATATCAAAGCTATCAAAAGATTTCATAGTTGTAAATATATTTAAAAATCTATCTTCAAAATCAAGCTTGTCAGATATTTTTAATGTAAAAGAAGAAAATGAGTATAAAAACGGGTTCTTTTTGGTTTTAGAGCCTGTAAATAACAGAAGTATTAAAAAGATATATCTTTACTTAAATAAAGAAATGTCTATAAATGAAATAAAAATCATAGATAAAGATGGGAATATGGCAAAAATATTATTTAAAGATTTTAAATACTTGAAAGCTCCACCTGAAGTGGAGTTGAAATTGCCTGAGGATGTTGAAATAATGAGGTATTAAAATGAAAATCGGCAAATTTATATTCGGAGGTATTATTCTTTTTACCGCTCTTACTGTTCTGTCTTATTTCCTTTTACCTCCGAAGTACAGTGTTTCCTTAACAATAATAGATATTTCTGTAGTTGTGTTTGCTTTTCTTGTGTGGCTTAATGATAAACATTACCATGAAAGAATGAGTCAGAGAATTTTCTCAATAAATGACAAAGCTTTTATCCATGATGTTATTACCAGACAGATGAACATGCATGGGGTAAACAGAGTTTTAGAAACGGATAATAAAGTTGAGTTTTACAAAGGTAAACACAAAGTTGGAGATGTTGTTTTTAGAACAGATAAAGATGGTAAACCTTTAATGGTTGATGGAAAATATATTATAGAAGTTAATGCTCCAGAGTATATACTTCATAATATAGACCATGAAACGTGGAGTTTGATAGGTAAAAAATGAAGATAGAAAATACAGATATAACCAATGTATCAGAGATAAAACAGATTTTGGAAAGAGAAGGATACTCAAATATTTTTACATGGTGTGATGGAGCCGGTTCTTTCTACGACTGGCATACTCATCCTTATGAAGAAGTTAGATGGGTTTACGAAGGTGAAATAGTAATAGGAACTGAAGAAGGAGAAATTATTTTAAAAGCAGGTGATAGACTTGATTTACCACCTGGAACAAAGCACTGGGCAAAGACAGAAAAAGGAGTCTGTTATGTCTGTGGAAGTAAATATTAGGAGG